>JAJDAI010000443.1 GCA_029261955.1 Deltaproteobacteria bacterium
ATGGGCGAGATGGCGCCGCCCTTGATGGCCGCGTCGTTCGCCGTCACCAGGACCCGTCGGCCCTCCACGATCCCGACCCCGATGACGCTGCCGCCGCCGGCCGCGTCGCCCTCGCCGTCGTCGTCGTGCATGCGCAGCCCGGCCAGGGTGGCCAGCTCCAGGAAGGGCGCGCCGCGATCCAGCAGCCGCGCGACACGCTCACGAGGCAGGAGCTGCCCGCGCTTGTCGAACTTGTCCTTCTTGCTGTTGGAGTTGGCGACGACCTTCGCCTCGAGGCCGCGGAACTCGGCGATCCGCTCGAGCATGCGTTCGCGGCGGGCCACGAAGGTGGGCGAGCGGGCGTCTACGGAGGACTCGATCTGGGGCATGGCAGTTCCAGTTGATTGACGGGTCAATCAAGGCCGCGAGCATAGCGAACCTGGACCCCTGGGGTCAGACGTCGCAAGACTGCACGCCGCGGTGCGCGCGACCGGAACCTGCATTCCAAGCCGGCGCGGAGGTTGCAGACTGGCGCACCCGGAGGCCCTCATGCGCGCGATCTGGTTGTTCGTCACCTTCTTCATCCTGGCCGGCTGCCCGCCGGAGCGCCGCGGCGGCAACGACGACGACGACGCGACAGCGGACGACGACGACATCACCGGCGACGACGACGACGCCACGGGGGACGACGACGACACCCCCATCGTCATCGACGACGACGACGACGACAGCTGGCCGGACGACGACGACGACGACGCCACCGGGGACGACGACGACGACCAGTGCGGGGACCTGGTGGAGAGCGGGATCTGGTTCGACGCCTCCGCGGGCGAGGGCACCGGCCTGGTGCTTCAGGGCGAGCTCAACTGGGACGGCACGAGCGTCACCGTCACCGCCGAGGACGGCCCGGCCTTCGTGCTGCCCGTGTCCGGCACCAACGTCGATCTGGACACGCTCTTCAGCGAGGTCGCCGGGCCGGGCGAGTTCTTCCTGATCGCGACCTCCTGGGGCGCCTGGACCGCCAACGGCGTGCTGGCCATCCACAACTACTCCGGCTCCTACCTGACCCTCGGCGTCAACAGCCCCGGCGCCCCCGAGCAGATGGACAACGACTGGTTCTGGGTCTCCGCGCGGCCCGCGGTCAACACCTGCACCGAGCCCCTGTTCGACGTGGACGGCTGCGGCGAGGGCGCGGCGCTGCCGCTGGACTTCGACATCATCGACTGGAACGGCCCCTTCTGGTCCGGCAGCACCTGGCCCGGCCAGCTGGTGGCGCCGGCCGGCCCCTGGACCTTCGAGCAGTACCAGGGCTGGCAGATCTTCGAGAACTGGTGCGACGACTTCGACTCGTCCGGCTACTCGTGGTCCTTCAAGTACTACGAGGACGTCGACGGGTAGGCCTCAGCGCGGATCCTCCTCGTCCACCGCCGGCGACGGCGTCATGTGCGGGATCGTCATCGAGATCTGCGTCTGGCCCGTCGGGCCCACGGCGTCCCAGGACGCCTCCCCGCTCCAGATCACGCCGCTGTCCACGTCGTGCGACGCCGTCGTGGGCACCGGGCTGAGGGCGTGGCCGCGGCTCAGGGTCAGCGAGCTCGTGATGAGGAAGCTGGTCGTGTCGCCCGTGTCCGGGTCGGTCTCCTGGACCGTGTGCTGCAGCGGGATCGAGATGCCGTTGTAGACCCCCACGTCCTCGTTCTCGAGCACGAAGGCCATGGTGTTGGGGTCCAGCGGCGCGCTGCCCGAGGAGCTGGTGCTGATGCTCGTCTCGTCGTGGAACCAGAAGCCGCCGACGTCGTGTGAGACGCTGCCCATCGTGTGCCAGAAGATCGTCCGGTCGATGTCGAGCAGGCCGCCGGTCCAGGGGTCGAAGAAGGCCCCCACCAGCTGGGTGCCCGAGCCCGTGATCGTCACCGTGCCGACGTACCAGGGGTGCGTCACGTTCACGCCGATCAGCCCCTGCCAGCGCGAGACCACGGCGGGGTTGCTCTCCCGGGTCGCCCCGTTGCCGGCGAGCACCGTCAGGCGGCCCACGGGCACCGGGCTGGGCGGCTGGATGGACACGAAGTCCGGCATCCAGGTCACGTGATCGAATTCGGAGCCGTCGATGAGCACCGTGCCCGGCTCGTCCCCGAAGTGGCCCTGGATCAGCACGTAGGGCGACAGCGGCGGCGAGGTCACGCCGGAGATGGCGGGCAGCAGGTGCAGATCGGTGTCCGGGTTCCGGCGCAGGCCCTTGAGGCGGGCGCCCATGTGCTCGTCGTCGTCGCGCAGGCCGAGGCGCTGCATGACCTCCAGCGTCTCCATGACGCTCAACGCGCGGTGCGGCGGGGTGGTCGAGTAGCCGACCTCGTGCTCGTCCTGCGCCAGCGCTTCGAAGAGGTAGCGCGTGGCGATGGCGTTGGTCGTGCTGAGCACCCGGTCGTCCCAGCCCACGCACCAAGCCGCCCCGAGGTCCAGGAAGGTGTCGCAGCCCGCGAAGCCCGTGCAGGACTGGAGCGCCACGAACTGGTCTGACGGCAGGGTCGGGTTGTGC
>JAJDAI010000444.1 GCA_029261955.1 Deltaproteobacteria bacterium
TGGCCCAGCTCGTGGGCGAGCGTGAAGACGTCGTCGAGGCGTCCCGCGTGGTTGAGCATCACGAAGGGCTCGTCCGGGGGCATGCCGGGCGAGCAGAAGGCGCCGCTGGACTTGCCCTGGCGCGGCATCACGTCGACCCGCCCCCCCGACAGGTAGGACTCCGCCCAAGCGCCGGCGCGGGGGTCGAAGCCCGCGAAGGCGTCGATGACCAGGGTCTTTGCCTCGTCCCACTCCACCTTCGGCTCGTCCCCGAAGGCCGGGGCCATCACGTCCCAGAGGCCGTAGTCGTCCAGGCCGAGGGCCTCGGCGCGCAGGGCGTGCAGCCGGTGCACGATGTCGTAGCGCGAGGTCGTGGTGTCGAGCAGGGCCTCGACCACGGGGCGCGTCAGCTCGTCGCGCAGCACGGTGTAGTCGATGACGTCGTCGTAGCCGCGGGACTCCGAGGTGAGCCGGTGGTCCTCGAAGAGCGTGTTGAAGACGAAGGTGAGCACGTCCCGGTGGGGCTCGAAGCCGCCGGCGAGGGACAGGCGGGAGCGCCGCCGCAGGTCCCGGTCGGACGAGGAGGCGTAGGCCCGCAGGTCGGCGCGGGTCAGCGTCTTCACCTCGCCTTCGACCTCCAGCTCGTAGCTGATGCCACCCGTGACCTGCGTGTAGAGGTTCACCCAGGCCGACTTGCCGGTGACGTCCTTGCGGGTGATGGCCTGCTCCGCGGCCTCCGACAGCGTGTAGGGCGCGAAGACGTTCTGCTGGGCCAGGTAGTGGGCGTAGGGCACCAGCTCGGGGGCGGTGATCCGGTCGGGGCCCCAGGCGGCGAGCTCGACCGTGAAGAACGCGAGGACCTCGTTCACCTCGGCTTCGAAGGCCTGGGTGCTGGCCTGCGCAGACTGGGCGGCCTCGTCGTCGGTCGCCACGGCGTAGCGCAGGCTGGCGTACCAGCCGGGGTGGCGCACAGCGCGGTACAGGTCCTCGAGCTCGCTGAGGGCCTGCGCCAGCTCGGCGGGCGAGAGCTCGGCCACCCGGCCACGCCAGCGGCTCGCGAACTCCCCCGCGAGGGCCCGTCCAGCGTCCTCGTCACGCGAGATCGCCGGGTCGTCGAAGCCGGCGTACAGGCCGCTCAGGTCCCATTTCAAGCTGTGCATCAAGGTCTCCGTGCTAAGACCCGCCCCGCCGAGCGGCACGGGTCGCGCATGACGCCCCAGCAGCCTCCCGCAGATCGAGGGAGTGGGATTCGCGCATCGGCCGGCTAGGATTCAGACCATGACCCAGTTCCGCAAGCTCCTCCCCGCACTCGCTGCGTTGCTCTTCGCGACGCCAGCCCAAGCCGGCGTCCTCGTGGACGACCTCCAGCTCGAGTGGGACTTCTTCATCCAGGGCGGCGGCGTGCTGGTGGACTCCGTGGGCCTGTCGGTCCGCGCCGGGGCGGCGCCCGAGGGCGTGGTGACGGTGGACGCGCTGCCCGAACGCTCCCAGATCACCCAGGCCTTCCTCTACTGGATGACGATCGGCGGGACCGGCGACTCGGAGGTGGTCTTCCAGGGCCAGCCGCTCATCGGCGAAGAGGTCGGCCAGTGCGAGGACACCTGCTGGTCCATCGGCTTCAACCACTCCTACCGCGCCGACGTCAGCTCCATCGTCACCGAGCCCGGCGACTACACGATCAGCGGGGTCGGGGACGGCGTCTGGAACGGCAACAACACCGACGGCCAGGGCGCGACGATCCTGACCTTCTACGACGACCCCAGCGCCGACAACGCCGGCTTCATCAAGATCTACGAGGGCGCGCGGGACAACATGCCCGGCCCCAGCACGGTCGAGCCGACCTTCACGGTCTTCGACGGCCTGTACGTGCCCGTCGACCCGGTCCGCGCCCAGATGACCTGGTCGGTGGGTGACGCCCAGCCCTTCGCCGACGGCCAGACGACCTTCGAAGGCGCCGTGCTCGCGGTCGACAACTTCGACGACACCGAGGAAGGCCCGCTCTGGGACACCGACGAGTGGGACGTCCTGCCCTACATGTACGTGGGCATGACCGAGGCGACGGCCGGCCTGAGCGTGGGCGGCACCTCCAACGACTGCCTGGCCATCGGCCTCGCGATCCTGGAGTACGACCTGCCCTGCGACTTCGACGGGGACGGCGACGGCTCCGGCATCTGCGCCGACTGCGACGACACCGACCCGCTCATCGACGGCACCGACCTCGACGGCGACGGCCGCACGACCTGCACCGGCGACTGCGACGACACCGACCCCGACATCTACGAGGGCCACGTCGAGATCTGCGACGGCAAGGACAACAACTGCGACGGCATCGTGCCGGCGGACGAAGAGACCGACGTGGACGGCGACGGCTGGACCGCCTGCGACGACTGCGACGACGAGGTCGCGGCCATCAACCCCGACGCCTTCGAGCTCTGCGCCAACGGCCTGGACGACGACTGCGACTCCTTCATCGACGAAGCCGACTGCTCGGACGGCGACGACGACGACGCAGCGGACGACGACGACGACGCGGCGGACGACGACGACGCAGCGGGCGACGACGACGACGACGGCGGTGGCGGCGGTGTGCGTCGCGGCTCGGGCTGCGGCTGCGACCAGGGCTCGGGCTCGGCGGGCGGCTTTGCGGGGCTGCTGTTGTTGTTGGGGGTCTTGCGGCGGCGGAGCTGAACGGGGGGGTGACCCCGTCGACTCGGGTGGGGTCAGCTTGGGTGGGGATGGAGAAGGGGTCAGACTTCAGTCTGACCCCGTCAG
>JAJDAI010000445.1 GCA_029261955.1 Deltaproteobacteria bacterium
ACGGGCCGAGCTGGACGAGTCCTCGGAGCGCGATCTGCAGGCCGCGCGCGAGGCCGTGCTTCGCTGCGAGGGCGTGCTCAAGTCCATGGTCGGCCGGCAGCTCAACCCCAAGCGGGTTCGGCTCGAGCCCGTCGTCATCCCCGACCTCGTGCGGCAGGTCTGCGAGTCCTGGGCGACGGGCGGCAAGGCGGTCCAGGTCCGCGTCGACCGCGAGTCCGGGCACTCCTGCATCCTGCCCACGCTGCCCTTCACGCGCGCCCTGCTGGACCTGCTCGACAACGCGGCCCAGGCCAGCCAGCACGGCGGCACGGAGCGCGACGAGCTGCTCGTGCAGGTGGAGTGCGGCGACTCGGAGTGCCGCATCGCCGTGCTCGACCGGGGCCCCGGCTGGCCGCGCGTCGTCCTGGAGAACCTGGGCCAGCCCTTCCTCACGACGAAGGCCGAGGGCACGGGCCTCGGGCTCTACAACGCCTACTCGCTCGCCGTGGCGCTGGGCGGTCGCTTCGAGCTGCTCGACCGCGAAGGCGGCGGCGCCCAGGCCTGCTTCCGGCTTCCCTGCGACGAGCAGCCCTCCCCTGGAGAATCCGCATGAGCGCAGCGTCTTTCGGCTCGGGCAGTTCCCCCCACGTGCTCCTGGTGGAGGACGATCAGGGCCTGCGCGAGACCCTGGCCCTCGAGTTCGGCGACCGCGGCTACCGGGTCGAGCAGGCCGGCTCCCTCACGGAGGTGCAGCACCTGCTCGGCTCCAACGGCGCGCCCGGCTTCCTGCCCCGCTTCGCGGTCGTCGATCTGCGCCTGGGGGCCGACGACGGGCTGCTCGCGGTCGAGGCCGTCATCAACGCGAACCCCGAGGCCCGGATCGTGGTGTTGACCGGCTACGGCAGCCTGCCCACCGCCGTGCAGGCCATGAAGCTCGGCGCCGCCAACTACCTCGCGAAGCCCGTGACCATCGCCCGGCTCGAGCGCGCCCTCTGGACCGACGAGCCCGACCCCAAGGACGTCGCGGTGCCCGACTCGCGCGAGTCCCTGGCCCGGCACGAGCGGGAGTACATCGAGTACGTGCTGCTCCAGTGCGACGGCAACATCAGCAAGGCGGCCCGTTGGCTCGGCATCCACCGCCAGAGCCTCCAGCGAAAGCTGCGCAAGTTCACGCCCTGACTGCACAATTCGGCCGGGCGAGGCAGTCCTTGACTTGAATCCGACGCCCGATAGACTCCGCGCGCTTGAAACCCTGAGGCAGCTCACCCGATGACCCAGCCCGATCCCAGCCCCGGCGACCTCGGTCGCAGCTCCCACATCGGCTACTACGTGGTCGGCGGGATCCTCGGTGCTTCCGCGGTGCTCGCGGTCATCTTCGCGGTCATGCTGATGAACAGCGAGCAGGAGCTCTGGCAGGCCCAGGTGGCCATCCAGGAGCAGGGGCGCACGCTGTCGGTCGACGGCTGCGTGGACGAGGTCATGGAGTTTGCCGAGGGCTGCACGGCCATCGCCTCGCTCTGTGAGACGACGGTGGATCCGATGATCGTCACCTGCCTCGAAGGCCAGGACCGCAAGGCCTACTGCTCGGGGCTGAAGCGCTGGACCGGCACCACCGGCTTCGAGTTCGCTCAGTGCGACCAGCGCGGGGTCCAGGCGATCAAGCCCGCGAAGGGCTTCTGGGACCGCATCCTCTTCGGGGGCGGCCGCCAGACCCCGGAACGCAAGACCTGCGCCGCCGCCTACCGCCAGGTGGCCGACTTCTGTGAAGGCCGAAACCTCGTGGAGCTGCTTTGAACACCCAACGCCTCCACGACTTCTACGAGCTGGGCAAGCCCTCCATCACCGGCATGAACGTGCTGATGGCGCTCGGTGGCCTGGCCCTGGCTGGCGTCGGCGCGGACTGGCAGCTCGTGCTGACCACCGCGCTCGGCACCGCGGCCGCTGTCGCTTCCGCCAACGCCCTGAACATGGTCTGGGAGCGTGAGGGCGACAAGCACATGGCCCGCACCGCCTCGCGCCCGCTGCCCCGCGGTCGGCTGGGCGTGGGCGAGTCCCTCGCCTTCGGGCTCATCCTGGGCGTGCTGTCCATCGCGATCCTGGCCTCGATCAACCTCCTCACGGCGGGCCTCGGCCTCTTCGCAATCCTGGCCTACGTGCTCGTCTACACGCCCCTGAAGCGCCGCACCCCGCTGGCGCTGCTCATCGGCGCGGTGCCGGGCGCCGTGCCGCCGCTCATCGGCTGGACGGCCGCGACCGGGACCATCGACCTGCCGGGCCTCACGCTCTTCGGGATCCTGCTCGTCTGGCAGCTGCCGCACTTCCTGGCCATCGCGCTCTTCCGCAAGCAGGACTACGCCCGCGCCGGCATCAAGACGGTGGCGGTCGTGCGCGGCGACGCCGTCGCGAAGGCGCAGGCGGTGGCCTGGTCGCTGGCGCTCATCCCGATCAGCTTCGCCCTCGTGCCGCTCGAGGTGGCCGGCTGGCTCTACGGCTCCGTCGCCCTCATCCTCGGAGTCGGCTACTTCGGCTACAGCCTCAAGGGCCTGCGCCCGAGCGGGGACGCGGCCTGGGCGCGCCGCTACTTCTTCGCCTCGCTGGTCTACCTGCCCGTGCTGACGCTGGCGCTGGCCGTCGACGTCGCGCTGCTCTGATGGGCGCCTACCGCAAGGCCTCGGACGTCTTCGGATCCTTCTTCCAGTTCGGCGACGCCGCGACGCCGCCCCTGCTGCACCGGAACCCCTGGTTCTGGGGCTGGGTCCTGGCCTTCGCCTTCCCGACCTTCGTCCAGGTGACGGGGATGACGCGGCAGGTGCCCGACGCGCCCGAGGTGATGGTCGAGCTGCCCGACTTCTCCCTCGTCGACCAGAACGGGGAGGTCTTCACGAAGGCCGACCTCGAAGGCAGCGTGCACATCACGGCCTTCTTCTTCGCGTCCTGCACCACGGTCTGCCCGCGGATCATGGCGATGATGAAGGGCCTCCAGGACAAGCTGGAGGAGCAGGCCCCCTACGCCGGCTACGGCGACGAGATCCAGCTGCTGGCGATCACGGTCGACCCGAAGCGCGACACGCCCGAGGTGCTGCGTGCGGAGATGGAGCGCTACGGCCTGCTCGAGGACCGCTGGACGCTGCTGACCGGCGAGCGCGAGGCCGTGCACGACCTGGTGACCGGCGGCTTCAAGCTGATCATGGGCGACGGGGCCGAGGTCGAGCCCGGCGTCTTCGACATCGCGCACAGCAACCGCGTCGCGATCGTCGACGGCCACGGCGGCGTCCGGGGCTTCTACGGCATCGAGCCCGTGGGCAACGAGATCAGCCTCGCCGGCAACCGCATGGGCACCGACTTCGACGGCCCCGACGCGATCCGCGGTTGGGCCAACGTCATCTGGAAGCACCAGGGCAAGGAGAAGTAGCGGCCCGGCCGCCGACGGCAGGGGAGTAGGCTCACCGGGTCGACCCCGACGGAGCCCCGATGCCCCCGACCCTCGCCCGCGTCGCCGTGCTCGCCTCCGTCCTGCTGCTCGCCCGGAGCAGCCCCGCTGCCCCGCACTTCGAAGCCGTCGACGCCGACCTCTCGGAGCTTGCGCAGCGCGTCTGGCGGTCCGGCGTCGCGTGCACCGGCTGGGAGCCCGCCCACGCGGCCGAGGTGCCCATCGCCGAGGCGGAGCTCGACTGGGCCAACGGCGCGGCCACGCTGAACGACCGCGGCCTGAGCTCCATCCGCCTGTCCCCGCACCACGGTCCCTGGACCCACCCGACCCTCGCGCTGCCCCACGAGGTGGCGCACGCCTGGTCCCACAGCACGAGCTCCGGCCTGTCCGAGGGCACGGCCGAGGTGCTGGCCGAGTGCATCGCGCAGCGCCTGGGCTTGAACACCTCCACCGGCCCCGCCTTGCCCGAGCTCGTCCTCGACCTGCGCACCTGGAAGCCCGAGGCCGCCGGGTCTGCCGAGCAGCGCAGCGCGGGCTACGAGCTGGCCCGCCGCTTCGCCCGCGCCCGGCTCCTGCTCTTCGGCCCCGAGGCGCTGTGGGGCCAGGCCGCTCCCTCGAACCTCGACCAGCTCCGCGTCGATCTGCGTGCCCGAGGTCGATCGGGCGCCCACCTGCTCGCCCTGCTCGACGCCCCGACCGCCTTGCGCGACTTCCTCCTGGACCGCGACCACGACGACGTGCCCGACGGCGTGGAGGCGCTGCTCGGCACCGATCCCGAGCGCTGGGACAGCGACGGCGACGGGTGGTGGGATGGCGCGCAGATCGCCGATCGCGAGGGCCTCACCCCGCTGCCGCCCAGCCGCGATCCCGTGTGCCTGCCCGCCGCGGACGGCTTCGAGCTTCGGGACGGCCCGGTCGCGTGGACGCGCAGCCTGGAGCAGTGGACGGGCGATCGATGGGTCCCCTGGCTGTCGGTGGGGCCGGCCCTGCCACCCGCCCGCGTGGTCCGGCGCGGCCAGACCGCGCTGTATTGGAGCGGCTGGGGCGGCCGCGGGGGCTCGTGGCTCGTACCGCGGGGCCAGGTGGCCGTCGCCTCCTGCGCCGACGAGGAGCCCTTCCAGGCTGGCTCGCTCAGCGATTCCTGAGCCCATCGAGCCCCCTCGCGGGCCATGCAACGATCTGCTGCACCGCCTGAAATCCCTGTGCTTCAAGGCACTTTCTGACGCAACGATCTGCTGCGCTGCCTTCTGGGCCGTCCTGGTCCAAGGTCCCGCCGTGAACGATCAGCTCCCGATCTCGACTCCCGACCGGCTCAGCGGCGCCTTGCGAGGCCGCAAGCCCTTTGATAGAAGGCGCCGGCGCGGCTCTTCACCCCCTGTGTCGGGGTGCGGTCGGTGCCTTCTCCGCGGGACCGGAGAGGGACAAGACTGGTGGGGTGCAGCGCAGGAGGTCAGCTCAGCTGATCGGCCGTGCGGCCTCCGCTCCCACGGACAACCAGGGTAGGAATGTGGCTGTCATCTTTCCTCGATGGTCCAACTGGATCTTCCCCATCGTCTTCGGCCTCGTTGGCCCGGTAGTGACCGTCGCTGTGATCAGCGGCGTCTGGTACTGGGTTTCGCCGGAATTCACGGACGTCGGCTATCAGCCCGAGCAGCCGGTCGCGTACAGCCACAAGCTGCACGCTGGCGAGCTCGGCATCGACTGCCGCTACTGCCACAACACCGTCGAGCAGGGGGCTGCGGCCGCCGTGCCTCCGCCGGCCACCTGCATGAATTGCCACAAGGTGATCAAGGCGGACTCGGAGAAGCTCACCCTGGTGCGTGAGGCGGCTGCGGGCGGCGACGCGCTGGTCTGGAACCGGGTCCACCTGTTCCCGGACTACGCCTACTTCGACCACAGCGTGCACGTCTCGGCCACCATCGGCTGCGTCGAGTGCCACGGTCGGGTCGATCAGATGGTCAAGGTGACCCAGGCGGAGCCGCTCTCGATGCGCTTCTGCCTCGCCTGCCACAAGGACCCGGGACCGAACCTGCGGCCGCACTCCGAACTGACGAATATGGCCTGGACCCCGGAGGACTCGCCCGAGTTCGACCCGCACGCGTCCGGCCGGTTCCCCGACCCGCCTCAGCACTGCGGGGGATGCCACCGATGACCGACTTCATCCAGATCAAGAGCACGGCGAAGCGCCCCGCCCAGTGGCGCAGCGTCGGTGAGCTCGAGGGCAAGGTCGACTCGGCCGCGCTCGCCGAGCAGAGCTCCCCCAACGGCCAGGTCGCCGCCGAAGGCGACGTGACTCGCCGCGGCTTCCTCGGCATGACCGGCTTCACGCTGGCGGCTGCGACCGCGGCGCTGTCGGGCTGCATCCGCAAGGCGGAGGAGGTCATCGTGCCCCTCCAGGGCCGCCCCGAGGACTACATCCCCGGTGAAATCCGGCACTTCGCCACGGCGGCTCGCTTCGGCAGCAGCGTCATGGGCGTGCTCGCCGGCAGCCAGGACGGTCGCCCCGTCAAGGTCGACGGCAACCCGGCTCACCCCTACAGCCTCGGCGGCTCCACCGCGTGGGCCCAGGGCGAGCTCCTGAACCTCTACGACGGCGACCGCAGCCGCGCTCCGAGCCACAGCGGCGCGGCCGCGACCTGGGCCGACTGGGACAGCTTCAGCAAGGGCCACTTCGATGGCCTGCGCGGAGCCGGCGGCAAGGGCCTCGCGCTCCTCATCGAGGACACGCGCTCCCCCACCTACCAGCGCGTCATCGCCGCCTTCCGCAGCGCCTTCCCGCAGGCGAAGCTCTACCGCTTCGACCACCACTACCCGGCTGAACGCTATGCGGGCGCCGATGCGGTGGGTCTGCGCGGCTTCGCGCCGGTGCTGGACATCAAGAAGGCGCAGGTCATCGTTTCGCTGGACTCCGACTTCCTCGGCGTCGACGGCGACGTCGTGCGGAACAGCAAGGACTTCGCGTCCACGCGCACCATCACCGATGCCGGCTCGAGCATGAGCCGCCTCTACTCGGTGGAGCCCGGCTTCTCGATCACGGGCATGACGGCGGACAACCGCCTGCGCGTCCCGGCCAGCCAGGTCCGCAACTTCCTCATCGCCCTCGCGAAGAAGGTGCTCGACGGCACCTCGGCCCCCGCTGGCTCCGAGGAGCTGGTCGGTGCCCTGCGCGCCGGCGCCCTGGAGCCCACCGCCCAGAAGTGGGTGGACGAGGTCAGCAAGGACCTGCTCGCCAACAAGGGCAAGGGCCTGCTCATCGCGGGCGACCGCCAGCCTGGCGCAGTGCACGCGCTGACCCACCTGGTCAACGCCGCGCTCGGCAACGTCGGCAAGACGGTCTCCTTCGCCCCCCGCCACGACGTGGACGGCGCCGGCACGGCGGCCGAGCTCATCGCGGCGCTCAACGGCGGCTCCGTCGACACCCTCCTGATGCTCGGCGGCAACCCCGTCGGCCGCATCCCGGTGGGCGGCGGCTTCGCGGACGCTTTGGGCAAGGCGAAGACCACGATCCACCTCAGCAGCCACCTGGACGGCACCGGCAAGGCGTCGACCTGGCACCTGCCCATGAGCCACTGGCTCGAGTCCTGGGGCGACCACCGCGCCACGGACGGCACCGTCGCCATCCAGCAGCCGCTCATCGCGGAGCTCTTCGGAACCCGCTCGGAGATCGAGCTGCTCGGCGCCATCGCCGGCGTCGGCACCAAGGGCCACGCCCTGGTGCAGGCCACCTGGAAGAGCGGCGCGAACTTCGAGGCCGAGTGGCGCTCCTGGCTGCACGCCGGCCTCGTGGCCGACAGCGCCGCGACGCTCATCGTGCCGACCGCCGCAGCCGCCTTCGTGGGTGGTGAAGCGGCCCCCGAAGCGAACGACGCCAGCGCCGCTGCCTTCTCCTGGGGCGAGCGCGCCGCCATCCTCGGCGCCGCGCACGTGGCCGCCGGCCCCTCGCCGGTCGAGGTCAACTGGGTCACCTCCTACAAGGTCGGCGACGGTCGCTACGGCAACAACGGCTGGATGCAGGAGCTGCCGGACCCGATGACCAAGCTCACCTGGGACAACGTCGCCCAGATGAGCCCCAAGACGGCTGAGGGCCTCGGGGTCAGCGAGGGCGACCTGGTCTCCCTGGAGCTGGACGGCCGGGACCTGACCCTGCCTGCCTACATCACGCCCGGCCTCGCGGACGCCACCGTGCTCCTGGAGCTGGGCTACGGCGAGGAGAAGGGGCAGTTCGAGACCGGCTTCGGCTTCGACGTCAACGCGCTGCGCGGCCTCGACTTCCCGCACTTCCGGGTCGGCGTCGGTCTGAGCAAGGGCGACGGCAACCACGAGCTGGCCACGACCCAGCACCACCACCGCATGGAGCCGGGCTTCGGCTTCAAGGCGCGGCCGCTGGTGCGCGAGAACACGATCGCCGAGTTCAAGGAGGACCCGGAGTTCGTCAAGGGCTTCGAGCTCGTGGACGAGGCGCACCTCGTCAGCATCTACGAAGAGTCGAACATCACGAGCGGTCAGCAGTGGGGCAAGGTCATCGACCTGAACAGCTGCACCGGCTGCGGCTCCTGCGTCATCGCCTGCAACGCCGAGAACAACATCCAGATCGTGGGCAAGGAGCGGGTCGAAGTCGGCCGCGAGATGCACTGGATTCGGCTGGACCGGTACTTCACGGGCGACCCCGAGCACGCCGAGG
>JAJDAI010000446.1 GCA_029261955.1 Deltaproteobacteria bacterium
GTCGTCGCGGTGGTCGAAGCGGTTCCAGCCGATGCGGAAGCCGACCACGGGCACGAAGTAGTCGCGGCTGCGCGGGTTGAAGATCGGGATCCGGTAGCCGACGCTCAGGCCGGTCTCCAGCGACCACCAGAAGGACTGGGGTGAGGGCTCCGGGTCGCCCACGGGGCGGCGCAGGCCGAGGTCGACCTCGAACCAGGGCTCCAGGCGCAGCCCGTCGAGGATGGCGACGCGGGCGCCGATCACCAGCGAACCCGCGACGTGCAGGGGGCGGTTGTGCACCGCCATGCCCAGGCCGCTCCAGGTCTGGAAGTGGGAGCGGAGCGCGTAGGGGGTCTCCCGCCGGGGCTCGGCGATGAGCTGGGCGAGGACCGAGCCCGCGACGACGAGGCCGCGGCCGCCGCCGTCGGGCACCTCCTCGGCGAGCAGCCCGATGAGGGCCCCGAAGTCGTCGTAGACGGGCGCGCCGAGGTCCCCGGCGCCGGGCAGGCGGTCGATCAGGAAGGCGGGGAACTCCCCCTCCTCCTCCATCGACACCGGATCGGACGCGACCTGCGCGTGCACGGTCGAGAAGCGGACCAGCGCGGCGACCTCGGGCTTCCAGACGGGGACCTGCGCAGCGCCGCCGTGGCCTGCGACGACCACGGCCTCGCCTCGATCCGGCATGCGCGTGCTGGGCACGGCGGCCAGGGAGGCCGGCGCGGGCTCGGTCAGCAGGATCAGGGCCAGGCCCATCTCGTCCTCGGTGGCCGCGATGCGCCCGCGCCGCTCGGTGCCGTCGGCCAGCGTGACGCGCACGACCCGGCCCACGTTGACCAGCTCGCGCAGCGTGATGACGGCGCGCCCCCCGTCCACCAGGACCCCCGCGCCGTTGCGGCCGTGCGTGAGCACGCGGACGGCGGAGTCGACGGGTTCAGCGGACGCGAGCGGGCTGAGCAGCAGCAGGGCGAGGATCAGGCGGATCACTGCTTGATCTCCACCAGCATCGGGCGGTGCGACGGGGTCTCGATCTCGACCTTGTCCAGCTCCACCTTCATGGAGCCGCCGTCGATCTGGATCTTGCCGTGGACCTCGATCGGGCGATCGAGGGTGACCCGCATGGGGCTGTCCGCGACGGCCACGGGCACGAGCCAGGGCAGCAGGAGGTGGAGCCAGAGCGCCGAGGCGATGGCGGCCAGGAGCAAGCGGGTGGTGCGGTCGGTCTGCATGGGGGGGGCCTCCGGAGGGCCGCATGATACGCGGGAGGGAGCGGGGCACAGCGGGGGGGCGCCGCTATGCTGCCGCGGTGCGCCTCCTCCTGCCGATCCTCCTGCTCTCCGCTTGCGTTGAGCCCTTCCCCGAACCTGCGCCGGAGGCCGACCCCCCGCTGGGCATGGTGCTGGCCTTGGACGGTCAGACCTGGGCCGGCTTCGGCGTCGCGGATCTCACGCCCGAGCTGGGTGAGCAGTTCACCGACATCGACGAGAACGCCTACTTCTCCGGCTGCATCGACGACCCCGACGCGTCCGAGGACGGCTGCCACGAGCCCTTCGACGACGCGAACGGCAACGGCATCTTCGAGCCGGTGTGGATCGGCGGCTTCGGTCCGGCGCGACCCGCGCAGGGGATCCACGATCCCGTCGAGGCCCGCGCGCTGATCCTGTCGAAGGACGGCGAGTACGTGATCCTCCTGGCCCTGGACCTCGTCGGGTTGGGCCACCTGCGGATCGAGGAGCTGCGCGCGGCCCTCGTCGAGCGCGGCGTCGACGGGGAGCGGCTGATCGTCGCCTCGTCCCACAACCACCAGGGCCCGGACGTGGTGGGGCTCTGGGGCGAAGAGTCCCTGGACGGTGTGTCGGGCCTCATGCCGGAGTACCAGGAGTCGCTCGTCGACCGCATGACGGCGGCGGTGGAGCAGGCGGCCGCGGGCATGGAGGCGGTGTCGGTGCGCATGGCCGCGCAGCCGATGCGGGAGCGCTCCCCCTGGTTCAACGGGCCACACTTCGGTGGCAAGAACCCCACGGCCAAGGTGCACGGGCTCATCCACGACATCCGCGACCCGGTGGTGGTCTCGGATCAGCTCTTCGTCGCGAACTTCGCGCGCGGGGACGGCAGCAGCCTCGCCACCTTCGTCAACTGGTCCGGGCACCCCGAGACGCGGGGCTCCGGCACCGAGATCTCCAGCGACTACGTGCACTGGCTGCGGCAGCAGGTCGAGAGCGACCTCGGCGGCGGGGCGATGTTCTTCGCCGAGTCGCTGGGGGGCATGCAGTCGGCCCTGGGAGGCGACGTGCCGCTGGTGAGCTCGGAGGACGGGCAGGTCGTCTGGAGCGTGGCCGAATGCGACGCCGAGGCGGTGGTCGACGCGGCCGATCCCGAGTGCTTCGGCCTCGCGCTCGGCGCCCCCCGCATCGACGTCGACGGCGACACCGTGCCGCAGTGGGCGGAGCACGACTCCTGGGACTTCGCGTCGTCCCTGGGCTTGCTGCTGGGGGAGGCGGCGACGGAGCTCATCGCCGAAGCCGAGCCGGTGGCCTTCGACCGCATCGCGGTGGACTCGGCGCCGATCTTCGTGCCCATCGACAACCCGATCTTCCAGCTGCTGATCGGCGCCGGCCGCTTCGAGGCCCCGCAGGACGCCTTCGTCACCGACGGCCGCTGCGTGACCTTCCGCTCCTTCGACGCGCTCCACCCCGGCTGCGTGCCCGACCGGACCTGGCGCGTGACCCTGGGCCCCGCGCAGTTCATCACCGCGCCGGGCGAGCTCTTCCCCGAGTTCTTCTGGGGCCTGCCCGACGACTCCCGCTTTCGCGGTGAGTCCGAGTCCGCCTCGCTGCGCGGCGCGGAGCGGGACGCGGCCTACTTTCCCCAGCACGACAGCGACTGCGATGCCGTGCCCTTCGAGATCTGCGCCGAGCGCACCAGCCCGGCGGGGGACTGCGACTGCCTGGACATGCACTCGGTGCCCTACGCGGTGGAGGACGCCGACGCGTTCGAGCCCATGGTCGACCTGCTCGACCGGGAGTTCCGCTTCGCCGTCTCGGCCTCGGGCAACTACATGGGCTACATCGTGCCCCTGCCCGACTTCAACACCGCCGTCTCGCTGCTGACCGACGACGGGGACCACTACGAGGACACGGTCTCCGCCTCCCCGCTGCACGGCGAGCTGCTGCTGGCGGCCCAGCGGAGCCTGAGCAACCCATGAGCCCCGAACGACTGCTGCGAATCGGCGCGCTCTACCACGGGGTGATGGGCGCGACCCTGCTGCTCCTGCCGGGGGACCTGCTGCGCTCCCTGGAGCTGCAGCCGCCCAAGGTGTGGCTCTTCTACTACGGCACCGCGGCGGCGCCCGCGCTGGCGGCTGTCCTGCTGGAGCTGGCCCGCCGTCGCCCGGACCTGCGCTCGGGGCTCTGCGCCGCCGTCGGCCTCGGCTCGCTGTGCGCGATGGTCCTCGGTTTGGGGCTCGTCGTGTGGGAGGACCTCCCCCGGGTCCTGCTCGGGCCCGCCTTCGCGGCCGGCCTGTGGGCCTGGCTGCTGTGGGGGGTATATTCGCCCGAATCGGAGGACGCATCGTGAGCACAGCCGCGGACCTGGACCAGCTGATCGAAGCGCTGGATGACGACGTCGATGCGGCTTCCGTGGGGCTTCGCCGCCGCCCGGAGTGGAAGAAGGCCGACGCCTGCCTCAAGACGCTGCGCGCGGATCGGGCGGGGCTCGAGGGGGAGGAAGTGGAGGACCGGCTGCGGGAGGCCAACGCAATCCGCGACATGCTGTCCCTCGCCTCGGAGGAGGAGAGCCAGTCCGACGCCGCCGACGCCGAGTTCAAGCGCAACCGGCTGCGCGACGACGAGCTCCTGCTGGCCCGCACGGAGGCCGAACTCAAGGTCTACTTCGGCCTGGTGGTGACTGCGTTCCTGGTGCCGCTCTTCCTCGTCGCGCCCTTTGGGAACTGGTGCCTGCTCGGCGCGGTGCCGGCGGTCGCGGGCACGCTGCGCATGATCGGGGTGATGAAGCAGAGCGAGGGCCGCACCTGGGTCATCCTCCAGGACCGCGTGGACCAGGTGGTCAAGCGCGTGAACTTCGCTCACATCCTCTCCGGCTCCGCGGCCTTGCTCTCGCTGCTCTGGTTCGTCTTCGCGATGCTGCGCACCTCGGTTGAAGGGGGATGAGTTCGTCGCCGGTCACGATCGCCCTGGACTGCATGGGCGGAGACCACGGCCCCGCTGAGGTGGTCGCGGGTGCGGCGGCGCTCAGCCTCGAGCGCGACGACCTGCACATCATCCTCGTCGGCGACGGCGACCAGATCTCGCCCCTGCTCGACGAGCTGGCCTACGACCCTTCGCGGCTGAGCCTGCGCCACGCGCCGGAGTGGGTGGGGCCCGAAGATCACCCGCGGACCGTGCTGGACCTCAAGCCTCGCGCGTCGATCCTGGAGGCCTGCGAGGTGGTCTCCGAGGGGCGGGCCGGGGCGGTGGTGACCTGCGGATCGACGGGGGCGGCCATCCTCGCGGCGGACCGGCGGTTGGGGCGCATCCCCGGCGTGCACCGGGCCGTGCTCGCGGCGGTGACGCCCACGGAGCGGCCCCACGGGCCGAAGCAGGACCCCTTCGCCTTGCTGTTGGACGTCGGGGCGACCCTGCGCGCCTCGTCGCGGGACCTCGTGGCCTTCGCGATCATGGGCGCGGCCTACGCGCAGGCCATCTCGCACAACCCCCGCCCGACGGTGGCCCTGCTGTCCAACGGGACCGAGGCCCACAAGGGGCCGCCGGAGATCGTGGAGGCCCACCGCATCCTCGCGGGGCTCGACACCATCGACTTCGTGGGCAACGTCGAGGGCCTGGACATCCCCCGCGGCAGCGTGGACGTCGTCGTGACGGACGGCTTCCTCGGCAACGTCGTGCTGAAGATGATCGAAGGCGTCGGGGAGGTCATCGCGGACCTCGCCGCGGATGCCTACGCGCGCAAGTACCTGTGGCGGCTCGGGCTCACGATGCTCAGCTCCGGGATCAAGCAG
>JAJDAI010000447.1 GCA_029261955.1 Deltaproteobacteria bacterium
CGGTGCGTGCCAGGTCGGCCAGCAGCGTCGCCGAGGTGCCGTCCAGCCACTGAGCGTCCTCGACCACCAGCGCGACCTTCTCGCGCAGGGTCGCCAGCAGCTCGCCGAGGAAGCCGCGCGTGGCGTCCGCGCGCGCGAAGCCCTGCAGCCGGCTCGTCTCCTCGTTGTCTTCCAGGCCGACGCCGAGGACCTCCTCCAGCAGCGGCGCTCGCGACCTCAGGGTGGGCTGCTCGTCCAGCGCCCGCAGCACGGCATCGCGGCGCTCGGCCGCGGAGCCCGAGGGCAGCTGGAGCACCTGCTCGACCAGGGGAGACCAGGCGGCGTAGGCCGTGTCGCGCCGGGCGGGGCTGCCGGCCGTCTGCAGCATCGGCAACGCGAGTTCCCGGCAGTGCTCCGCGAAGGCCTGGGCCAGCCGCGACTTGCCGACCCCCGCCTCGCCGTGGAGCAGCAGGACGCGGCAATCGTTCGCGCCCAGGTCGTCGACCAGGGCGTGCAGCCGGGCCAGCTCGTCCGCGCGGCCGACCAGGGGCGCGCCCTCCGTGGCTTCGGCCATCGACAAGGCCTGGTAGGCGACCACACGCTCACGCAAGCCCTTGAGCGCCTGCGCGGGCAGCTCCTCCCAGTGGGCCTGCGCCTGCAGCATGCGGTGGGTGGCGCCGTCGCAGACGACCGCGTTGCCCTTCGTGGAGGCGAGCCGGGCCGCGAGGTTCACGACGTTTCCGATCATCGTGTACTCGCGGCGCTGCACGCCGCCGATGGGCCCCACGAAGACCTTCCCGGTGGCCAGGCCCAGGGTGGCGGCGAGCCCTGCCTCCGAGGCCATCTCGAGCACCTCGAGCGCGGCGGAGAGGGCGGCGCGGGGGCGGTAGCCCAGGCCCGGGCCGGGCAGCCCGAAGGCGGCCACCAGCATCGTGCCCTTGTCGTCGGCCAGGACCTTGTCGAGCACGCCGCCCGCCTGGTCCAGCCGCTTCTGGATGCCGCGCACGAGCTCGTGGAAGGCGGTGAAGCTCTCCGGATCCGACGCGAGCCCCCCGGCGAGCCGCACGAAGAGCACCGTCAGGTGGCGGTGCTCCGCGAGGAAGGCCGTGAGCTGGCGTTCGACGTGCTGACGCACGACCTGGGGCAGGTAGCGCCGGAAACGGTCCATCTCCGAGGGCTCGAGCGAGTGGACGTCCGCGGAGTGAATCGGGGCCTCGGGCACGTGGGAAAGGCGGTGGTGCCCGCCCGCGAGCAGCTGGCCCCGGGCGCGGGGCTGAAGCAGGTCCCAGGCCTCTGGGGAGGCCACCACGGCGCCGCGGTCCGCCACCCCGAGCGTGGAGGCGAGCTGCTGCATCACCGGGCCCGCGAGGACGAGCTCCCAGCGATCCCCGACCCCGCCCAGCCGCCCGAGCACGGCCGGCCCCGCGAGCAGGGCGACGCGCAGCGACAGCGGCACGCCCACGATCTCCTCGTCCTCGAGGCTGTCGGCGATGGCGAGGCCACAGGCCGCGGCCTGGCCGCAGGCCGTCCTCAGATCCGGCCCGGGCGCCTCCCCGGCCCACCACATGCCCAGCACCGCGTCGCCGGCAAAGCGCACGACCTCGCCGCCGTGGCGCTCGACCAGGTCCACCCAGGCGCCGACGCGCTCGTCGAGGATCGCGGTGAGTCGATCGATCCCCTCGCCGTCCCCGTCCCCGGCCAGTCGGTCCGCGACCCGGGAGAATCCGGAGATGTCGGAGAACAAGACCGCGGCCGGGCCGCACAGCCGCGTCGCCTCGTCGGCCCCGCCGGCAGCGTCGAGCATCCGTGCCGCGCGGATGGGCAGGTGCCGGGCGATCTCATGGTGAACGGACAACGCCAACCTCAGCTCCCCGGCGGAGTATAGGGGGGCAGGAGGAAAGGAGGACCCCGCGTCCCTGACCCCGGGCCGGGGCAGTGTTAGCGTGCGTTCCAGGAGGGAAACGTGGACGCAGGACATCTCGCCAACCCAGGCAACGATCTCTTCGATCAGCTCGGCCCCGCCGGCATCGCGCTCACCCTGATCACCGACGTCGCGTGGACCGCGTGCTACGTCGCCCTGATCGCGGATGCGCGTCGGACCCAGCGGGTCGCGCTGCCCATGGTCGCGCTGGCCGTGATGTGGCCCTTCGAGCTCTGCTTTGCGTTCATCTACCCGAACGAGAGCGCGGTGCTGGAGGCGATCGAGGTCCTCTGGTTCATCCTGGACACGATCCTCGTCGTGCAGGTCTTCAAGTTCGGCGTCTCGCAGGCCACGACGGACTTCCTCAAGCGGAACGCGTCCTTCCTGATCCTGCTGAGCCTGCTCTTCGGCACCGCGGGCATGGTCACCTTCACCAGCTACTACCAGTACCTGGACGGCTCGGTGCCCGGCATGTGGGCGCTCTGCATCATCGCGTACGCCTTCCCCGTGTTCATCTGGGGACGGCAGCGGGCCGGGCAGGATGTGGCGGTGGCGCCGCAGGCCTTCCGCATCATCGCCGACGTCACGAGCACGGCGGTGGTCCTGGGATTCTTCCGCTTCCAGAGCACCTACGCGGCGGGGCTCTCCTCCGACGACGGGATCTCCTACAACACGCCCTTCAACGCATTCCTGCTGCTGTCCGCGCTGGTGGCCGACATCATCACGCTGTACCTGCTGTTTCGGCCGCGGTCCGAGCCCGCCGCCAACGCCGACAGCGTGCCCGCCCAGCCGCCGGCCGCGCTCCCGAGGGCCCGCCGTCGCACGGTCGTGGTTCATCACCCGGGCTGAGTTCCTGGCTGCGGTGACCTCCGGCTCCTTGCGGGCGGGTGCTGCATCAACGAGAATCCCCAACCCGCTGCGCCTGCACCGGGTGAGGGGTCAGCAAACCGATCTGGGAGCGACGCTTGAGCCGCGAGTACCTCGGCCGAGGTTGGACTTTTCCCGTGCGCCCGCGCGATGACGGCGGGGGCATCTCCGTGTCGGAGTACGAGGCGAGCATCGTCGAGTCGATCCACTTGATCATGAACACCCAGCCCGGGGAGCGGCAGATGCTCCCCAGCTTCGGCTGCCCCCTTCAGGACCTGATCTTCAACACGAACACCGCGGGCACGCGCCACGAAGCCGAGTCCATGGTGCGGACGGCCCTCTCGAAGTGGGAGCCGCGCATCGACGTGGACAACGTCGTCGCAAAGCCGGATGCGGACAACACCAACCGCATCCGGATCCACATCGAGTACACGGTGCGCAAGTCCAACAACCACCAGAATCTGGTGCACCTGGTCCAGCTCCAGGAGTTCTTCGATGCCGATTGACGCGCCGAATCTCGACGATCTGACCTACGCGGAGATCGTCGAGCGGGCGAAGCAGCTCATCCCGGTCTACTGCCCGGAATGGACGAACTTCAACGACGCAGACCCGGGCATCACGCTCGTGCAGCTGTTCGCGTGGATGACCGAGATGGTCATCTACCGCTTGAACCGCGTTCCCGACGCCACCTACATCCACTTCCTGAACTTCATCGGCGAGCGCCAGGGATCCGCGCTGCCCGCGCGCACGCTCTGCACCTTCCAGAAGATCAACGACAAGACCGCCCCGATCCTGGTCCCGAAGCTGACCGAGGTCGCGACGGAGCAGACCGAGGACGTGGACGAGGTCCGCTTCGTCACCGTGCGCGGCCTGACGGTCTGCGCCCCGCGCCTGGACCGGGTCATCGGCATCAAGATCGAAGGCCGCGACGAGGAGACGCGCGAGGTCCTGGCCATCGAGCGCATCCTGCCGCCGGATCCCGACGACGGGCCCCCGGTCTACGAGCTGGGTGAGCAGGCCGGGCACCACGCGGGCCTGCCGCTGCTGGAGCCCGACGCGGACCGCAACAACCTCGCGGCGAACATCTACGACCAGTTCCTCTACGTCGGCCACAACCTGCTGGAGCGGCTGCACACGGAGGACGAGGTCACCCTGCACGTCGAGCTCAAGGGCAACGAGCAGGGCAAGCTCTTCGACCTGCAGAAGTTCTTCCGCTGGCAGTACCGGGTCGGCGAGGAGTGGCTCGAGTGGCCCGACAGCCGCAACCTGCTGGCGGCTGGCCTCGAGGTGCAGCGGTCCATGGCCGAGTGGGAGGACGACCTGCGCGAGCTGGTGTCCGACTCCGGCCGCAACCTGGCGCGCTACTGGGTGCGCGGCGAGCTGGACTTCGAGCGCTACTACATCGAGCTCATCCGGGAGCACCCCAAGGGCCGCTTCCGCCCGCGCCGCGGCGACAGCCACCCCATGGAGCTGTTCGTGGACCGCGCCGGTCCCAACACGCTCGAGTTCCGCTTCGCCGAGCCGATCCGCCCCGGCAACAAGGAAGCCTTCGTCATCCGCTTCCCGCGCCTGAGCCTGCGCGT
>JAJDAI010000448.1 GCA_029261955.1 Deltaproteobacteria bacterium
GTCGTCGGTCGGGGTGCTGTCGTCGTCGTCGGTCGGGGTGCTGTCGTCGTCGTCGGTCGGGGTGCTGTCGTCGTCGTCCGCCGAGTCGTCGTCGTCCGCCGAGTCGTCGTCGACCGCCGAGTCGTCGTCGTCGCCGGCGGAGTCGTCGTCGTCGCCCGAGGGCTGGAAGTCGCCGCAGGAGCCCTCGTCGGCGGACGAGAAGATGACCACGCTGCGCACGACCGACTCGCCCGGCTGCAGCGTGACCGCGTCGCCGGAGGTGGCGCCGAAGTAATACAGGACCGCCGAGTCCGAGATGGCGGCGCCCGACGCGGCGTGGTCCCAGGCCGCGTGCTGCAGCGCCACCCAGTCGCCGTAGAGCATGCGATCGGGGGTGTCCGTGGCCGGGAAGCCGGCCAGGGGCGAGGACGAGGTGAACACGCTGAACTCCGGCGGCTGGCTCAGCTCGGTGTTCTGCATGCGGAAGAAGTCGGCCACGTCGGCGGGATCGAGCTCGACCTCGGTGGTGGGCAGGTTGCTGTTCTCGGTGAAGACGGGCAGGCACTCGACGGTGGCGAAGGCGGGCGCGTCGTTGCCGGCCAGCTGGTAGTCGAGCTGCCAGCGCAGGCCGACCGTCGCGGGGTCGGTCGAGCTGGCCTGGTTGGTGACGGTCAGCGTCAGGCGCACGCCCGCGTCGCCCGCCGCCCCACCGAAGGCGACGGCCTCGTGGCGGATCAGCAGGTCCCGGCCCGCGACCGGGCTCACGGCCCACTCGGCCTCGACCCCGGACGTGGCGATTTGCTCCGCTGTGTCCGGCGGATCGAAGGCGCAGGCACCCTCCCCGGCTCCGAGCAGCTCCGCGTCGACCGTGCCGCTGCGGCTGTCGTAGTGGGTGTCGGTCTCGTAGACGTAGACGCCGAAGGACGAGGTGTTCGGGTCGTCGGCGGAGCCGCCGTAGAGCACGTTCTGCTCGGCGCCGGAGCTGATCGTCACCGGGTGCGTCGCGCCCGTGCCGGCGGTGTAGGCGCCGCTCGCCCCGTGGGTGGCGACGTCGTAGAAGCCCTGCTGGCTCACTTCGGGGCTGGCCGTGTTGGGGCTGCCGCAGCTCAAGGCCGCCTGCGCCACGCTCGGGGCGGCGGTGATCAGGGCCATCAGGATCCACGAACCGGCGGTGGTCTTCATGCTGCGCTCCTCATGTCGGCCCGAATCTCGGCGTCGGGCGCGCGGGAGTCTGCCACTTGTCGGCGGTGGGCTCACGCGCGATGCGGGGTGTCGAGCTGCGGGGGCGGGCCACAGATCGCGCTGGACTCAGCGCGCGGGCGGCTCGTAGCGCAGGCCCAGCTCGAAGCTGAACTCCGCGTCCCACTGGCAGGGTGAGGACAGGCTGCAGGGGTCCTCGACGGTGGTGTTGGTGCCGAAGCTCCCGGGCACCGACTCGTGGTAGGTGACGAGGAGGCGGGAGTTGGCCTCGTCGCGCACGAGCGTGGCTTCCGGGCCCTCCATCCAGCCCGAGAAGAGACCCGCTGGAATCCAGACGGTGGCGGTGCCCCCGGCCTCGTCCAGCACGAAGCCGAAGCCCTGCATCTCGCCGGCCTGGCTGGCCCCCGGGCAGTCGGTGTCGCCCGACAGGACGACGGGCGCGAAGGTCACGTCGCAGTCGGAGCAGGCGTCCGAATCCGAGGAGGGCAGCAGGACGCCGTTGACGTCGTAGAGGTCCCCGCACACCACGCCCTCGAGCGCGCCGGAGGTGTAGATGCGGTCCTCGGCCACGCTGCCGACCAGTTGACTGAGCCACTCGACTGGGATGACGTCGGGCAGATCGTCGTCGTCGTCGTCCCCGAAGGTCGTGTCGTCGTCGTCGGCCGCGTCGTCGTCGTCCCCGAACAGGTCATCGAGGTCGATGCCGGAGTCGTCGTCGTCGCTGTTGCCCGCGCGCGGGGAGCTGCACGCGAGTGCGGGCAGCACCAGGAGGATCAAGAGGAGGCGGGGCATGGTTTCGGTCTTGGCTCGCAGGTTCAGGGGCAGCCGTTGAAGGTGCCGGTGACCGTCGCCTGCTGGGTGTTTTCCTTCGCGCCGTTGGTGACGGTCGCGGTCACCGTGGACGTGAAGTCCGCGCAGACGCAGCCATTGAAGGCCACGTCGATCGTCACCGACTCGCCGGCGGCGATGGTGCCCATCGTCGACGAGAAGCCCACCATCGACCCGCTGTCGGAGACGGTGTAGCTGGCCTCCGCGTCCGTGGCGTTCGTCAGCGTGATGGTGCCGATGTCCTGCGGGCAGTCCGTGGTGCCGTAGGTGTGGGTGAAGCTCAGGTCGCTGATGCTGATGCCCAGGGCGCTCTGGACGGCCGTGGCCGTGCTGCTCGGGGTCTCGTCGCCGGAGTCGTCGTCGCCGCGCCCGGTGCCGGGGCAGCCGACCAGCGCGAGGGGCAGGAGCAAGGCGAAGATCAGGTGCAGCGTGCGCATGGACGGGTCCTCCTCAGGATGGGCTCGACCCTAAAAGACCTCGCCTGACCGGTCAACGGCTCTCGTGGGTGGTCCGGTTCGCGGGCCAGGGTCGCCACGTGGTGTCCGGGGCCTTCCAGAGCAGCCTGAGGTGCGAGGGGCCGCTGCGGTCGGACCAGTCGACGCGCGCGTGGTGCAAGCCCGGGCCGAGCTGGACCGCGCCCTGGGCGCTCCGCCGGCCGAGGCCCCAGTTGTCCACGACGAGCTTCCCGTCGATCCACAACCGGGAGCCGTCGTCCGACTCCAGCTTGAAGGCGTAGCGGTCGGGGGTGTCGATGCGCAGCCAGGCCTCGTGCCGCACGTAGAAGGGCCCCCAGTCGGGCTTCTCGTCGTCGTTGGCGTACTCACGCTCGATGGACGCCTGGATCTCGGTGTGGAAGGGCGGCTCGCCGTCGAAGCGGCCGGGGTGGAAGGCGATCTGCCAGCCCGGAGCGCGATCCGTGGGAGGCGCCGGCGGGGTGAAGCTCCGCTCGACGTGGGCCACCCGTTCCCAGTCGTCGTGGGACGAGGGCTCGGCGAGCCAGACCTCCAGGCGGTGCCCGTCGCGCAGCTTGAAGCGCTTGCGCACGTAGCTGCGGGTGATGCGTTCGCGGACCTGGAGGTCGTTCTTGGGGGCCACCAGGAGGATGTCGTCGGAGATCGCCTCGGGGGCCTCCTCCATCGGCGTCTTGATGAGGTCCCGGTGCCGCAGGTACCAGTTCATGGGGTAGCGGACGTGGTGCAGGGTGCGCACCGTCGCCTCGGGGTTCGCGTCGAGCTCGTCGGCGACGATGTCCATCGCCTCGTCCAGCTGCCGATGGGTCTGCACGTAGACGAGCGGCGCGCCGTCCTCGTCGTAGCGCACGAAGGCCAGGTCCACGACCCGGGCCATCGAGCCCGCCACCAGCAGCACGGCCACGACCTTGCCCCAGCGGTGCGGCCAGAGGTTCGCGAGGCCGCGCCCGGCCAGGAAGCAGAGCGGCAGCGCGACCTGCACCAGGCACCAGGGGGTCTTGTAGGGGATGGCGGCGTAGACGACGACGGCGGTGACGAACCAGGCGAAGGCAGCCGCGTCGGCGGGGCGGCGCAGCGAGGGCAGGGCGAAGAGCGCCGCGAGCAGCCAGGCGGGTTCGGCCTCGGCGAGCCAGCGCAGCATGGTCATGAAGGGCTGGGTGTGCCCGCCGCCTTCCAGGCCGCGGTTCGTCCAGATGGCCAGGGTCTCGCCCAGGCGCACGAGGCCGCCCGGGTCCATGCCAAAGCCCGCGAAGAGGGGGATCACGACGAGCGTGAAGCCGAGCAGGATGGGCTTCCAGCCGCGGAGCAGGGGCGGGAGGTGGCGGCGGATCGTCCCCCGGTCGACCAGCTCGGCCGCGAGGGCCGCGGCGCCCCAGCAGGCGAAGGTGATGACCAGGGTCTCCTTCGTCGCGAGCATCGCGCCGATGGCCGCGCCGAGGCCGAGCAGGCGGTGCTTGCGCGTCGACAGCAGGGCCGCGATCGCCAGCATCGAGAAGAGGGCGAGCCAGATCTCGTGGATGGCGTCGCGCGAGAAGACGACGAGCGTCGGCGACAGGGCGATGGCCAGGCCGAGGTCGGGGCGCTTCAGGCGGATCGCGACGGGCACCATGGCCAGGCCCGCGAGCATGGCGGGCAGGCGGAGCAGCGTGAGCGTGTCGAAGCGGACCAGCCGGCCGAAGAAGCGCGCCCAGGCGTGCACGTAGTGGGCGACGGGGCCGTGGTAGTTGGCCGGGTCGTAGGTGAAGTAGCCCTCCCGCAGGATTCGGCCCGCCTTGAACCAGTTCACGGCTTCGTCGTGGTGGATCGGGCGCAGCTCGGGCAGCAGCAGGCGCGCTGCGGCGGCGATCAGCAGCAGGGCCAGCAGGCGCTTGTCGCGGAGCATCGTCACGGTCACTCGACGTACCCCAGCGAGCGCAGCGCGTCGAGCAGGCTCGCGTCCAGATCGGCGCCCGCGGCCGCTCCGGGCACGTAGCCCACGAGGGTTCGGGGGGCGGTCGCGGCGGGGGCCGAGAAGAAGGCCACGGGGTCCGCGAGGGCTTCGCGGCTCAGGGGGACAGAGGACCCGTCAACGGTCAGGTTGGGCGGCGTGCCGCGAGCGGGCAGCGCGACGAAGCCCCCTTCAAGCGGGATCTCGAACGCGAGGGCGCCGCGGCTCTCCTCGATCCGCGGGAGCTGGAAGGCCCCGCCCGCCCGCGGCCACGCGAGCAGGCGCCGCGGGGCGGGCACCCGGCGGGCCTCGACCTCGAAGCGCCCGACCAAGGGGGCCTGTTCGGCCGTGCCGGGCGCGAGGCCCACGACCCAGTGCCCGCCCAGGGTCTGGACCAGCTCCGCCGCCCTGCGACGCCAGGCCGCTGCATCGCTCGGGCCCTCCGCGACTCGGGGCATGGCCGCGTGCCGGGCGCCGGGCAGGCTGTCGTCGCTGCGCAACACGACGTTGCCGTCCTCGGCCTGCGTGAACCAGCGCTCGGGTCCGTAGAGGGAGCGACCGCCCAGGGGTGGGGCGGGGGAGGCGAGGGAGCGCGGGGCCCAGAGCCCCTGGGGATCGAGGCCCAGGTGGGCGAGCACCGTGCCCGGGATGCCCTGGATGGACACCGGGCGGTCGATGGCGGTCGGAGTCGTGGAGCTGTGCACCAGCGGCACGTGGATCAGCTCGTCGTGGGCCGTGTGCCCGTGCTCGAAGCCGCCGTGCTCCCAGAGCTCCTCGCCGTGGTCCGCGAAGACGAGCACGAAGGCCTCGTCGCCCGCGGCGTCCAGCAGGCGGCCCAGCGCCGCGTCGGCGTCGGCGACGACCGCGTCGTAGAGGGCCCGCACGGAGGCCCGCTCCGCCCGGGAGGGGTCCAGCTTGCCCGTCGCGAGCTGCACCAGCTCCTTGTGGTTCATGCCGTCGGCGAAGCGTCCCTGGCCCTCGGCCGCCCACCGCATCTGGGAGGCCTCGCTGGGGCGGTAGGGGCCGTGCGGCTCCATCAGGTGCACGAAGGCGAAGCGGTCGTCGCCGCCCTCGCTGCCGAGCCAGGCCACCGCCGCGTCCACCGCCGGGTCCGAGGCGCCCGCGCGGCTCCGCGTCGCGATGTCGAGGTGCCGGTCGAAGCCCTGATCCAGCCCGAAGGGCACCGTCAGGAAGGGGTTGTTGACCCAGGCCCGCGTGGTGAAGCCGGCCGCGCGCAGCCGCTCCGCCAGCGTGTGGTGGTGCCGCGCCAAGGGGGTCCGCCCGCCCTGCAGCCCCCGCTCGGGGCCGCCCGCGCCGTGCTCCCCGGGCGACATCCCCGTCAG
>JAJDAI010000449.1 GCA_029261955.1 Deltaproteobacteria bacterium
CGACCTCGATGACTTCCTGGACGGTCGCTGCGACGAGTTCTCGCCCTTTTGTCGTCGGCAGTTCCCCGTCCCTGAGATGCGGTTGTGGGCCTGCCTGGCCACGCCGCTGCTCAACAGCGACCTCGTCCGAAAGCGGGTCCAGCTGCACTTCGAGCGCGCCGAGCAAGGGCTGACGCCGGGCTCCTACATCCTGGGCCTGTTTCCCTGAAGCGCCTGGCCCATCGGCAACGCCGAGGGCAGTTGCGGGTGCAACGTATGGTGGATGCTGTGGGGAGTGGTCCAGAGATGTCCAAACGAGTCCTCATCGTCGGTCGGCTTCAGGAACGCATCGACCACCTCGTGAAGGAGCTTCGCGAAGAGGGGGTCGAAGCCAGCGGATCTGCCGACTTCGATCGCGTCGTGGCGTTGGTGGCGGGCGGCCAGGTCGATGCAGTCGCCATCGGGGCGGGGCTGGAAGACGCGGTGCGCCTGCCGCTCGCGGAGCGGCTGCGAGCTGACTTCCCGGGGGTTGAGGTCCACGTCAAGCCAGATCGCACGGGTGGTCCTGGGGCGATGCTCCCCTTCGTGAAGGGCATCGTGGCGGCGTCTCGCGGCTGAGCCCAGCGCCCGGGTCGACCGTTCAGGGTCCCAGTCCAGCGGGACAGCTCACCCCGGTCCCCCCAATCCCGCAGTCCCCCCGGGGTTCTTGTGCAGGCACTGCTGATGGTAGTTCGGAAGTGGTGTGATTTCAGCTGGTTGGCAGCGAAGCAGACACAAACTGGCGGGAAGTGGACACAAGAACCTCGCTCAAGCACCCAGTCGACGGCGGCAAGCCTCGACTCGAAGGGACAGGCCGGCGACGAGCCGGTCGAACACCGGATGGGTCAGCCCGCGCTCCCTCATGTCGTTGACGACGCCCTCGAGTTCGCCGGGCAGGCGGGCGGCGAGGGCGTCGATCCTGGCGATCGTGTCGTCCGGGTCGATCGCCAGCTCGCCGGCGAGCTTCCTCCAGCGGCGACCGTCGATGTTCGGCAGGCGGTACTCGCCGCCGACCTTCATCGCCAGCTTCAGCCCCCGTTCCTCCATTCCGAAGTAGGGGAGCGCGGAACCGAGGTCGTACAGCGGAGCGAGTCGGACCCGGCCCGCTCCGGCGTGGAGGAGCGAGTAGTTCTTGGCGTGGCCGTCCGTCCCCCCGATCAGCCAGTTGAACGCGAGGGCATCCACGAACGTGCGCACATCGTCGAGCGGACGACTCGAGGAGGAGCGCAGCAGGTCGGCCACCGACGCCGGGGTCGGCCCGCCCTCAGCCTGGTACTTCGTGGTGGGCGGACGTCCCAGGGCCTGGCAGAGATCCTCCTGGTGCACCCGCAGGATCGGCTGGGTGGTCGCGAGCGCGGTCAGGGTCCCGGCCCGCTCACCGTCTCCTGCATCGGCCGCGGCGGCGGCGAGCAATGCGGTCGGCAGCCGGTCGTATCGCTCGACGACGGTCGCCGGCTGGTCCTCGAACCAGAGGACCTCGGAGCCGGCGGCGGGGAGCCCGAGGGCGCTGGCCAACGTGAGGCAGAGGTGCTCGTTCTCGACGTGGCCGTCAAACTCGTCGGACCGAGGCTTGAGGATGTGCGTCGTCGGCGTCCAGCCACGCGGCACGCCCCAGCGGCCGTTGAGTCGAAGGAGCGCGGTCTTCGCCTGGGCGCCGGCCAGGCTGAACTGGCCGGTGTCCGCGGGGATCCGCCACGCCGCCCGATCCGCACGGAGCGCCCTCAGTCGAGACGCGACGTCGGCCTCGTCCAGCCACTCGACCTCGATCCGGGTCGGCGGCGTTCCTGCCTCGGCGAGCCGCTCGGGGCGGACGAAGCGGACGGCGCCGGCGCAGTCCTCGCCGACGTGGGCGATCAGCGCGTACGCGTTGCGGGCGGAGACCTGGAACCGCGACCCCCAGCGGCGCAAGACGGCCTCGTTGTCGGGGAGAAGACCCCAGAGGAATGCGTCGATGACGTCGTGGCCATGCTCCTTCGCCGCCAGTGGCATCGACAGGGAGAGCGGGACGGCGCCCGGTCTGGTGCGCCACGCGTCCTCGTAGACGAAGCGCAGTCGTCCACCGCGCGCGAGGCGGACCTCCCCGACCTTGTCGGATCCCAGGAGGGCGATCAGCAGCTCGGCACTCACGGGGTCCGGCCCTTCGCCCGCTCGAGCAGCGCGTCGATGTCCGCGCCCGTCACGCTGGAGGCGACAGCAGGGGGACGCTCGCTCCCGTCATCGACCACCAGCCGCACCCCCAACACGTCGAGCGTGCGCAGGACCAGCCCCAACTCGGCGCGGCTCTTCCCCCCCTCGATCTCGACGACCCACTGGCGGCTGACGCCAGCCCGGTCCGCCAGCTCACGTTGGCTGAGGCCGAGCGCGCGACGAGCATCGTGGATCACGGCGCCGACGTCGGTGGCTGAGCGGACGGGGATGGGCAAGGGCAAGATCCTCCGGGACGTCGGCGTTCGCGGACATTCTAGACTTATCGCCGATCGACGACAAACTCAAGAAGTCAGCGATCGGCGACCTGGTCAGCGACCGAATTGGACACAAATCTGGGGCCAACCGGGGCGAATCCGGGCGGATTCTTGTGTCTACTTCGGCCGGAAGTCGGCCGTGACGGC
>JAJDAI010000450.1 GCA_029261955.1 Deltaproteobacteria bacterium
AAACGCAATGGCCTTGCGGTGCCTCGACCTGTGCGCCTTCGCGGGCCTCGGCGCTGCCGCCGCGGGGCTGCTTTCCCCAGCGAACGGCCACTGCGTTTATCGATGACGTGTTAGATGCAATGCCCCCCTAGGCAGATCGGAGTTGCGATCGCCGCCCGTCCGGGGCGGCTCCAGTTCCGGCTAATGCTCCCGATCGCTGGTCTCTCGAAGGCACGAGGCCCGTCTCGCTCCATCGCCGCCGAAGGGTCGCCACTCCGCTGAGCGATGCGGTGGAGCGGAAGCACGGTCTTGCCCCGGAGGTTGTCCAGGCTCTGCGCACGGAACAGCCCCTCGTCAGCTCCTTCTTCCGCGCCGCAGACCAGCGCCTGGCGGGGCGCGGAGCCCCGGGGAGCCGGCGGGTCCCTGCGCACGCTCGCAATCGAGCAGGTCGGGTCTCGTTCTTCGGAGACTGCCCAATTCTACGAGGTCGCTCGAAGGTCTAGGTGAGTGTCCACACGGACTGGAGAGCGACCCAGGATGCGACCGACCGCCCGAGACCCTCTTGTGCAGGTGGCCTCGCCGCGGCAATGCTGCCTGGAAACGTAGCTGTCAGCTGCTCGATCGCCACTGCGGGCATCCCCGCGCAAAGGGGGCCGCCTTGAAGTCTTCGCTCGTCCTGTTCCTGTTCCTCACGTTCAGTGCCTGCTTCGTGATCGACGTCGATGACGACGACGACGCCACCACCGATGACGATGACGCCGCCACCGATGACGACGACGCCACTGACGAGGGTCTGTGCGAGGACACCTGCCAGTACGCCGCCGACGGGGAGTGCGACGACGGCGGACCGGGCTCCGCGTTCTCCGAGTGCGACTACGGCACCGACTGCACCGACTGCGGCGTGCGACCGCCCCTCGGCGACGACGACGACGCGGCGGACGACGACGACGCAGCGGACGACGACGACCTGCTGGATGACGATGACGTGTCGGACGACGACGACGCAGCGGACGACGACGACGCGACAGCCGTGGAGGACAGCATCTTCACGGACCCTGCCTCGGGCCTGTCCTGGTACAACCCACGCGTGTTCCCGAGTGGCGCCCGCGGCCGACACGGGGACGCCGATGCCTACTGCGCGGGCCTCAACTACCTGAACTACAACGACTGGCGGATGCCGACGATCAGCGAGCTGCGCACGCTCGTTCGGACCTGCCCGGGCACCACGACCGGGGGCAGCTGCGGCGCCACGGACACCTGTACCACGTCGGACTGCCAGAACTCGGGCTGCAGCGGCTGCTCGACGGCCGGCTGCGACCTCGACCTCGGGCTGAACTCGAACATCTGCGTCTCGTACCACTGGGCGACCACGCGCGTCACCGACACGGTCAGCGACGGCTGGAGCCTGCGGGGCAACAACGGCGCAGTGGCGACCCGCGAGGAGAATCAGCTCGCGTACTACCGCTGCGTCCGCTGAACGACCCGGAGCAACCCGGCGACCGCACCCACGATCTCAAGCAAGCCACCACCCCCGCCCCCGACCGAGTCCCGCCCCGCTCGAATAGACCCGTGCGATCGCGCTTGTTCTTGACCCTGGGCCTGCTCCTGCTGCCGCCGCCCGCGCTGGCGTAGGTGCAGCCCAGGATCGGTACTGCCATCGCACGCTCGGGCGGAGCGGCCATAGCTCAAGGTCGCCCGCACGGCCCTGCCGCCGACCCGGCGCCTGGGGGGCACGATGGTCATCCCCGGCGCCAGCTTCGACACGGACGAGGGGCTTGGGGGTCGAAAGCACGAAGCCGAGTCCTGCCAGCCGATTCAACGTCGCACAACCGCCATTGCGTGGGCCACGACGCCACAGGCGAGGGGGCCATCAGAGACCAGCGCCGTCGCTCGATGCGTGGAGCGTGGTCCGCGGCCAAGAAGCCCATCGTCGGGGGCGGCTCCACTTGCGGATGATGCTCCCGCTCGATGCGACCTCAAGGAGCGGAGGCAGAAGCTAGGAGGCGGCGTCCTACCAGCCGTCCTGATGTCGCGTAGCCGCTGTTCTGTCCGCCGAAGACGACTGCAGCTGCACGGCCACGGCCGAATACCGCCCCTGCCGGCCACGTAGTCCGTTCCCGCGCGGCAGCCACGCTGCGATCACTCGGGCGTGAACCAAATGCTCAGGCTCCCCCGCCGCCGCAGATCTCGGTCGTACTCGCCCCAGTTCGGACCTCGGTAGCGGCGCCTGTGGCTCCGATGGAGCTTCGATCGGCTCCTCAAACCCGGGGGCTCCGCTCGGCCCCAGAACGGAAACCTCGCAAGTCGAGCGTCGCCAAGAACCATCCGGCCCGAGGTGATCCGTGGACCAACACCGCAGCTGGACCGCATGGTTGTCGCACAGGCCGGCGAGCGGATTCCCCGGGCGGAGCTACGCCGGAGGTTCCAGATCGAAGACCAATGCGTGGGCTGGGTCAGGCCGGCCGGCGTTCCGGCGGGCCGAGGGGCGAACCGTCAGTTCAGGTCAGGAGTCGCCAGCCCGCACAGCCCCAGGCCACGTCGAACCAGGCGTAGTTGGTGTCCTCGAACTCGTCGCTTACGGGCAACACGTTGCAGATCAAGCGGCCTTCGAGGGCGGGGTAGATACCGTCTTCCAGCTCGCAGTCGAGCTCATCGAGGGGCCGACCCTCGTTGACTCCGTCGGTGCCGTACCCCGAGCTCATGTTCGTCGGGCCTTCTCCCAGGGTAGTCGTCAAATAGGAGATCTCTTCCGTGCTCGGGTCCCACGAGATTGAGACATCGACCCAGTAGGCGGGACTACTGCCGCCATGGATCTCGACGAGGTGGGCGTCCGCGGAGTTCTGACCCTGGAAGCACTCCACCGACTCCTCCTGTTCAGGGTCGTCGTTCTCGGAGTCGAAGATGCTGCTGTACTCGACGGGGTCCCCCTGGGCCATCATGTCCACGTCGATGTCGTAGTAGACCTCGCCTTGGGCACAGCCCATCAACAGGGCAAGCGCGAGAAGGGGGCTGAGCGAGCGGAACGTGTTCATGGGTCCTCCGAAGCGTAGGCTGCGGTCTTGATCTTACCCTGGGCTCGCGGACCACCTGAAGAGCAAGTCCAGCAGGACCCATTACAGGAAGACGTCGGCGTCAGGAGAGCCGAAGGCTCGTGTCGGCATCGGTCGAGTTCGTGCCGAAGCCTTGCCTGGGGCGTGCGCGCGCTGCTCGTGGTCCGGAACCCGCTCGGGACCGCAGAGGTTCGTTGTCCGGGGCCTGTCATAGGCCCCTCCCACTGGCTGCTCGGGTGGCACCGCATCTAACACTGGATAAGCGCCACGGCCTTCGGCCGCAGCGCTTATCCGGGACGTGTTGGACGAAATGCCGCCTGGATTTGAGTCGTTTCCCAACGGCGCCCGTCACGGGCGCCTCTCTGAGCTGTGACCGCCAACGGGCTTCCCACAACTCCACGCCGATCTCTCGCGATGTAATTCGAGCGACCCACCGAGCGAAACCGTCACCCTGATGGCTACGGAACGACTACGAACGCTGCGCTGGACGCGACCACCGCGAGAGCCGCCGTCCACAGAAGAAGCCTCGACACCCGCCCGCGTCCAGGCGCCAACTCGACATCGCGGCATTCCGCAGCTGGGCGAGGTCGGTAGGTCCACCAGAAGCCAACGCCCAGAGCCAGGACCGAGACGCCGAGCATCAGTGGCCGGTACGGCTCGAGCGCGTGAGCCGCCACGACACCGGAGGCTCCCAGAAGACCGAACAACGCCGGCACCAGACAGCAGCTCGCGGAGAAGAGGCCTGCGAGAGCCACCCCAAGCGCCCCAGTAGCGCTTCCAAACACGACAAGGCGCTCACGCATGGTCGAGCCCTGACGAAGCCCCGAGACCCATCGCCTCGGCCAGTGCGGCGACGACTTGCTCCGTCGGGGGCACCCCACGCAGCACCCCGCTCACATCGCTGTAGACACGACAGCAGTCCGAAGAGCCCGGTGCGCTCCCCGTCACGTCCCGACCGTTCACCAGGATCGTCGGGGAGCCGTAGCCCCGCGCATGAGCAGGGATCCCCCTGTCGCCAATGCGCAGCTCCAACCAGTGCTGTGGAAGGCCCGTCTCCGCGAGCGCGTCCGCCAACACCGTCCGAGCGGGCTCTACGTTCGGGCAGTCGCGCTCCCAGATCAGTTCGATCTCAGGCATCCGGTCGCTCCAGCGCATCGAGGATTGGGCAGGGTGTCGTCGGCACCGAGAGATCGCAGGCGGAGATCAGGCCCGACAGTCCCTCAGCCATCCTCTGCAGGTCAGCGATCCGGCCGGTCACGTCTTCCAGCTTCGCCGAGGCTCGGGTTCGCATGTCAGCGCACGCCGAGGCAGCGTCGACACGTAGGTCCAAGAGCTCAGCAACCTCCTGGAGCGTGAAGCCCAGCTCCTTGGCCCGGCGAACGAACCGGATGCGTTTCGCCGCCTCCGGTGGGTACTTGCGGTAGCCACGAGAAGGGCGCACTGGTCGTTCGAGCAGGCCCTTGCGCTCGTAGAATCGGATGGTCTCAACGCCGACGCCGCTCCGAGCGGCCAGCCTGCTGATGGTGAGTCCAGGGGGGTGGTTCGTCTCCATGCTAAGAGTCTAAGGTCCGTACCCAGGTACAGAGTCAAGGCTCCTTCTTCTCATCCCTCCAGCGAGCACGCTCAGGCACGCAGGCAGCCGCCAGGCAACACGGCCATTCGGCTCGGGTTTCCTGCCATCCAAGAGCGCCGGACGCCGAAACCACCTTGTTCAGAAACCACCTTGTTCAACCAGAAGCGCGCGGCCGCCACACGTGACTGCCGCGCGTTTGCAGGTCTTGATGTGGAGCATGGCGCCGCTCCATTCAAGGCGACGCCCAGGCAATACGCAGCTGAGCCCATGCCCGCTCGCGTTCGAGGGCATCGCGGAGGAGGCCCGACGCTAGGTCCAAGCCCATGCTCAGAATTGTTCTTGCCGCACGGTCGGCGTAGGATCTCCGCCCCAGCCGGAGCCCTCCATGCAGCAGACCACCCCGCTCGGAATCGACCTCCTTGGCGCCGTCCCGAGCGTCGGCGAAGGGGTTCCTGCCAGTCCCGACGATCTCCTCGGCGACGAGTTCGTCCGGTGGGAGTCTGCCGGCGCTGACTACGGCTACGCCTCCACCATCGCCCGCCTTTTTCGCGCCGACGGAAGCACCTGCATCGCCAAGCTCGGCTCTATCGAAGATGGCCGCCGCGAGCTGTTCTTCTATCGCGAGGTCGCGCCGACCACCCCGGTGCGCGTGCCTGGTTTCGTTGGCGGCGACCATGACCATGAACGCAGCCTCGTACTGCTCGACGACCTCGCCCCAGCCCGCCAGGGAGATGCCGAACGCCGTTCCCTCGACGATGTCGTGCCCGTCCTTCTCCAAGCCGCCCGCTTGCACCGGACGTGGTGGGACCGCGCCCCCGCGGAGCTCCCATGGTGGGGACGGAGCGGCGCAGAGATGGCCGCACGTGTGCTCCAACAGCGCCCGGAGTTCATCAGGCACTGGGGCGAACACCTCGAAGACCACAGGCTGCTCATCGATCTTGAGCATCGCCTCGATCCCGTCGGCTGGCAGGGTCCGACGACGGTGGTCCACAGCGATCTACACCTCGACAACGTCCTCTTCGACGCAGATGGGCCGATCCTGATGGACTGGCAGACCGTGGGGCGCGGGGCCGGAGCCGTCGACGTCGCTCGTTGGCTTTTGGAGTCGCTGACTCTCGAGCACCGGGCCATCCACGAGCGCGAATTCCTCGCCGCCTACGTCGCCGAACTCGGCCACCTCACCGTCGACGACCTCGCGGCCTCCGTCCGCGCGCTCACCCTTCGGATGTTCGCGGGCATGGTCTGTGGCTTCGCCAATTTCGACCCAGCAAACTGCACCGAGCGGCAGCGCCGCCTGGTGTCCGCCGACATCGTGCGGGTCAGCGCGACCCTCCACGCGCAGGGGTGAGGCCTGGAGCCTGATCTCTCGCTGCCTACCTGAGCTAGGCCACCCCGGACCCACCATCCCTGTGACTTCGACGCGTCCCCACTTCCAAGACTGAGTTCCTGGAACATCGTCGGAATGTCATCGAACACATCAGGATGCGCCATCAAGGCGACTGAACAGCGCTGATTCGCCCGTCCAGGCTGTGCCGCGCTTGCTTCTCCGCAGCACATGTCACCCACGGCCAGCCAGTGGCCTCCAACGCGTAGGGGACGGCACGAACCGGACACGCGAGAGACCAGCGATCCCTCTCTCCGGCCATCGCGGCAGCATGGCCATTCGGCAGCTGCTAATCCTCATGATCCGCGGGCCCGTCCAGGGCCCGCTCGTGCTTGAGATCAGGCGGCACCTCGTCCAACACTGGATAAACGCCACGGGCTTCGCCCGCAGCGTTTATCCGGGACGTGTTAGGTGCAATGCCACCCGCAGCAGATCTGTGTTGAGATCGCCGCCCGTCCGGGGCGGCTCCACTTCCAGCTCACGCTCACGCTCGGCAGCATCTCAAGGGACTGAGGCCCATGCTCGGACGCGGGCAGGAGGAACAAGGCGGCACCCTACCGGCGACTCTGGCGGCGCGTAACTTGTCCTATGCCAACTGACGAACCAGACAGGGTCGGAGGTCATCCTGTTGGGAAGGCTTCCTGCTTGGCATCGTAGTGCCGTCGATCCTGGAACACGATCTTCTCCAGTCCGAGCGAGAGCAGGAATCCGACCTGACCGTCACTGACCGAGGTGGCTCCGTAGAACAGCAGCTCCCGAAGGCCTGCTAGTCCTCGAAGAGGTTGCAGGCTCGCTAGGTCGCCGCCATCGCAGAGATGGAGAACCCGTAGGGAACTCAGAGCAGCCAGGGGGATGATGTCGCTGATCTTCCGGCAGTCGTTCACTTCCAGTCGAGTGATCGAGGGGAGTTGTTGTACGCCCTCGAGGCTCTCCAGTCTCCGGGCGTTGTAGATCCCCAGGAAGTCCAACGGTGGCGGCCGATGGAGCGCAACTCCAACCGCGGAAATCTTCGGACTCGCTACCGACAGCTTGGCGAGCTGAGGCAGTGCCAGCAGCGGCGAGAGGTCGGCCCCAGCAAACTTGTTGATGAACACCCGCTTGAGGGTCTTGCACTCGAAGAGGCTCGTGGCCTGCGCGCGCCACTCCAGGCTCACGTCTTCAAGCCGGGGGAAGGAGGCAAACTCGATGGCGGTCTTGCAGTAGGTGCTGACCTTCAACCGCCTCAAGTTGCTCAGACCGTGGATTGGGGTCACATCCCGAAGGTTCCAGTCAGTGACCTCGAAGGCTTCCAGACGACGCAGCTCCGTGAGGAACCCCAGGTCGTCCCCTTTCCATCCGTGGGCGTAGTTGGCCTCCAACTCCAAGACCCGCTGACGCTGAACCTCTCCCAGCAAGCTGGGCTGCCAAGGTCCAGAAAGCACCATGCGCTTCCCAAACTCGCCGTCCTCGATCCTGTAGCTGCCAGACGTCATCAGTTTCCGTCCATGAGGGGCCGAGGTAGGAGGGACAAGGCTGCATCCTACCAGCGGCTCCGGCGGCTCTTGACGGCAGCCACGTGAACCGCAAAGCCACCCGCGGAGGGGGTCCACAGACCAGCCCTGCTGCTGAAGGTCCGGCGCGTGTTCCGCGGCAAAGAAGCTCGTTGTCCGGGGGCCGTCCTTGGCCCCCTCCCA
>JAJDAI010000046.1 GCA_029261955.1 Deltaproteobacteria bacterium
CCACGTCGCCACCTTCGTGCGCGCCGCCTTCTCCGAGGGCCGCCGACACAGCCGCGCGGAGGCCCTGGCCGCGCAGGGCGCCCTCACCGAGGAGCTCGCCCACTTCGAATCCAGCCTCCAGGGCGGGCACTTCGTCGGCGACGACTACACCGCCGTCGCCTGCATGCTCTACCCGCACCTCGCCATCCTGCGACGAGCCGCTGCGAAGCCCTGGGCCGCCGACCTGAACTCCCCGCTCGCCGAGCTCGCCCCCTTCCCCAAGCTCGCCGCCTGGCGCACCGCCCTCGACGGCCACCCCGCCGTGCAGGCCAGCTGGCCCCCGCACTGGAAGAGCTGACCGCGGACACAGCCGCGGACGGCCATCCTCAGCAACAACACGACTCCCCCGACAGAGGCATCGGGCACGTGCTCGCCGGCTCCGTCAGCTGGGTCGAGCCGCTCTGCTCGCAGGCCCTCAGGCCTTCTTGCGCAGCACCCGCGCCGAGGCCTCCGTCGGCCGCAGCACGCCGACCGCGCCGCGCCCGATGTCCGCCGCGTTCGCCTCGTCCGTGTCGATGTGCATCTCCAGGGCGTAGCTGGACTTCACCCGCACGAGCACGTCCCCGTAGGTGAGGTCGCGGCCCCCCGAGTCCACCGCCACCTCCACGAAGTCCCCGTTCTGCACGCCGTAGGCTTCGGCATCCGAGGGCCGCATGTGGATGTGGCGCAGGGCCTGGATGACGCCCTGCTCGATCGTGAGCCGGCCAGCCGGCCCCACGAGCGTGATGCCCGGCGAGCCCTCCACCTTGCCCGAGCCGCGGATCGGCGCATCGACCCCGAGGTGGAACTCGTCGGTGCGGCTGATCTCCACCTGGCAGTCCCGGCGCACGGGCCCGACGATGGCGACCCGCTCGAGCGACCGCTTCGGCCCGACCACATCCACCCGCTCCGCGCAGACGAACTGCCCCGGCTGCCCCAGCGGCACCTTCGGGGTGAGCTTGTGCCCCTCGCCGAAGAGCGCGAACACCGCCTTCGCGGTGAGGTGCACGTGCCTCGCGGACACCGCGATGGGGATGGGCGGGGCCTCCTTGACCGCCTCCGCCGAGCCGACCACCGCCGCGACCGCCTCCGCGATCGCCGCCGCCTCGTCGGTCTTCACCGCCAGCAAGCGGCAGCGCGAGTGCGGCGCCGAGAACTCGGCCACCGGCTCGGCATCGCTCAGCTTCACCGCCCGGTTCCGGTCCTCGTCCAGCCGCGCCCCCAGGAAGCCCAGGCGCTGCGCGATGCGGTGCCGGATCTCCGCCGCGTTCTCGCCGATTCCCGCCGTGAACACGATCGCGTCCACCCCGCCCAGCACCGCGGCGTAGGCCCCGACCACCTTGCGGGCGCGGTGCGCGAAGAGCTGCATCGCCGCGCGCGCCGCCTCGTCCCCCTCCCCTGCCCGGGCCAGGATGTCGCGCATGTCGCTGCTCCCGCAGAGCCCCTTGAGGCCCGACTCGCGGTTGAGCAGCCGGTCCAGCTCGTCCACCCCGATCCCCGAACGCAGGAGCGTCAACAGCACCCCCGGGTCCACGTCCCCGCTGCGGGTCGCCATGACGAGCCCCTCGAGCGGGGTCATGCCCATGGACGTCTCGATGCTCCGCCCGAACTCGATGGCCGCCGCGCTGCAGCCTCCGCCCAGGTGCAGCGTGATGATCCGCAGGTCCCGCAGGTCCTCGCCCAGGAAGTCCGCCGCGCGCTGCGCCACCAGCTGGTGCGACGGACCGTGGAAGCCGTAGCGGCGCAGGCCGTGCTCTTCGACGAGGGCCGCCGGCAGCGCGTAGCCCTGGGCCCGGTGCGGCAGCGTCGCGTGAAAGGCGGTGTCGAAGACGGCGACGTGGGGCACGTCCGGCAGGGCAGCCCGCGCGGCCCGAATCCCGGCCAGGTTCGCGGGGTTGTGCAGGGGAGCGAGGGGGATGAGGGCCTCGATCCCGGCCTCGACCTCCCCGTCGATCAAGACCGGCCTCGAGAAGCGCTCCCCCCCGTGCACGACGCGGTGCCCGACCGCCGTCACCGGGTGGGCCATCAGCCCCGGCAGCACCCCGGTCAAGGCCGCGCCGTGGTCCGGCGGCCCCCCCGCCCCGATGCGCTCGACCGCTTCCTTCGCGACGCAGCGCCCCTCCTCCAGGACCGAGACCTTCAGGGACGTGCTGCCAGCGTTGATGACCAGGACTGCCACGGGACCTCCGAGTTGCCGGCCCAGCCTAGCCGCCGATCGACCTACTGGGTCACGACGCCCAGGTCCACGAAGAGCCCCTGCCCCCCGCCGCTCACCTGGGGCAGCCGACCGTCCCACTTCTCCGTGGCGCGCAGGGTCAGCACATCCGCGGTCAGGTCCTGGCCGAGCAGCCGGTTGGCGTTCGCTTCTGCCCCCGCCTCGATCTCCCGGGCCAGGGCCCGCGCGGTCGCCTGGACCTCCTCCTGCTGGGCCTCGATGCGGATGCGGTCCAGATCGTTCTTCGCGCGCAGCGCCTTCTGCTCGGCCACCTGCTTGTCCTCGATGGCCTTGTTGAAGGCGGCGCCAAACTTGAAGTCCACGATGCTGAAGTCGCTCACCAGGATGTGTTCGCGCCCGAGCCGCTCGATGAGGTCCTCGAAGATCCCCTGCTTCACCAGGGGGCGCTTGGTGATGAGCTCCTCCGCCGTGAAGCGCGCGGTCGCGGCCTTCACCGACTCCTGGACCGAGGGCGCGATGACCGTGTTCTCGTAGTCCACGCCCAGCCGCTGGAAGACGAGCGCCGCCTGGTCCTGGTCGACGACGTAGTTCAAGACGACCCGCGAGTTCACCACCTGCAGGTCCCGGGACGAGGCCCCCGCGCTCGCCTCCATCTTCCGGATGCGCACGTCGATGTCGTGGATCCGGGTCTTGCCCGGCAGCATCGTGTGCACGCCCTCGGGCAGGGTCTCGGGTTGGACTGCGCCCCAGTGCGTCACCACGCCGACGTGGCCGGGCCCCACCTGGTGCACGCTCGCCACCCCGAGAAACAACAGGAGCAGGGCGCTCCCCAGCGCCACCGACGTCATCACCGCAGCCTTCTTGTTCTGCATGCTCGCCTCCTCGACCCCGGTGCGTCCGGGCCCCTCACTACGGGAGCGGCGATCTCGTTATTGCAACTGAGTTGCGCTTCTGTTTGCGGCATGATGCGGCATGAACTTCATCGCACCCCTCCTCGTGGGCTTCGTCGCCCTTCAGCACATCGGCTTCCTGGTCCTCGAGATGTTCGTGTGGACCACGCCGACAGGCCTGAAGATCTTCCGCATGACGCCGGAGCAGGCCGAGCAGACCGCGGCGCTCGCGAAGAACCAGGGGCTCTACAACGGCTTCCTGGCCGCGGGGCTGATCTGGGGGCTGATCCTGGCGAAGCAGGGCGCCGAGCACGCCACCGACGTGCAGGTCTTCTTCGTGGCCTGCGTCGTGATCGCGGGGATCTACGGGGCCATGACCGCGGCGCCGAACATCCTGTTCATCCAGGCGCTGCCGGCGGCGCTGGCGCTCGGGGCGCTGCTCTTCCTGTCCTGACCGACCTCGCGCCGAGCACGGAGTCGCCTACAGCGGCTCGATGTCGTGCATCTTCAGGCCCGGCGCCGTCCGTCCCGCGAAGTCCACGGCCCAGGAGGCCTCGGCGAGCAGGACCGGGTTCTCGTTCCGGTCGTGCACGACGCGGTACTCGCGGCGCTTGTTGAGCCAGTCCAGCCCCTCCTCGCCCGTCTCGATCCAGCGGGCGATCTTGTAGGGCAGCGCTTCCATGCGGATGCCGACGCGGTACTCGTTCTTGAGGCGCTCCTTGAGCACCTCGAACTGCAGCACACCGACCGCACCGAGCCAGGGCTCCTGCCGTCCGATGTCGGGCCGGTGGAAGACCTGGATCACGCCTTCGTGTGCCAGCTGCTCCAGCCCCTGGTCGAGCTGCTTGCGCTTCATGGGGTCCTCGAGGACCACGCGGCTGAAGTGCTCCGGCGCGAAGCGGGGAATGCCCGCGAAGCGAAGCCGACGCCCCAAGGCGAGGGTGTCGCCGATGCGCAACTTGCCGGGGTCGTACAGGCCGACGATGTCGCCCGGGAAGGCCTCTTCGACGATGGAGCGCTCCTGCGCCATGAAGGTGTGCGGCTTGCTGAGCCGCAGGGTCTCGCCGCTGCGACCGACCGTGACGTCCATGCCCCGCTCGAAGTGCCCCGACACGACCCGCATGAAGGCGAGGCGGTCCCGGTGCCGCGGGTTCATGTTCGCCTGGATCTTGAAGATGAAGCCGCTGAACTTGTCCTCCGCGGGCTGCACGGTGACCGCCTCGTCCCCGTCCTTCGCCTCGCGCGCAGCGGGCGGCGCGGCGTGCTCCGCCAGGAAGCCGAGGATGTCGTCCACCCCGAAGTTCGACATCGCCGAGCCCCAGAAGACCGGCGTCAGCTCGCCCGAGTAGAAGGCGTCCAGGTCGAAGGTCTCGCCCGCGATCTCCAGCAGCTCCAGCTGCTCCTCGACCTCGTCCATCACGGAGTCGCCGAAGCGCTCGCGGGCGCCCGCGAGATCGGTGGTCTCGACCTCCACCTTCTGCATGCCGTGCTTGCCGCCGCTGAACAGCGAGACGACCTTGGTCGCCAGGTCGACGACGCCCTGGAAGGTCTGCCCGCGCACGATGGGCCAGTTGATGGGCGCGACGCGCAGGTTGAGCACGTCGCCCAGCTCGTCGACCAGCTCCAGCGGGTCCCGACCCGGCCGGTCGAGCTTGTTCATGAAGGTGATGATCGGGAGCTGCCGCATGCGGCAGACCTCGAAGAGCTTGAGGGTCCGGCTCTCCACGCCCTTGGTGTGGTCGATGAGCATGACCGCGGAGTCCACGGCGGCGAGCGTGCGGTAGGTGTCCTCGCTGAAGTCGGCGTGCCCGGGCGTGTCGAGCAGGTTCAGGGCCGATCCGCGGTAGTCGAACTGCAGCACGGAGCTGGTGATCGAGATCCCGCGCTCCTGCTCCATCTTCATCCAGTCGGACACCGCCAGGCGCGACGTCTTCCGCGCGCGCACCGAGCCGGCCATGTGGATGGCGCCGGAGTACAGCAGCAGCTTCTCCGTCAGCGTGGTCTTGCCGGCGTCAGGGTGGCTGATGATCGCGTAGGTGCGGCGCCGTGCGGCTTCGGAAGTGACGTCCATGGGGTGCTCTCTACCCACGCGCAACCCGCCCGTCCAGCACAGCGGTTTACAGCAGCCCCTCCAGAGCGCAGACTTCAAGAAAGGGGCTGTCTTCCAGGAGGGACGAGGCAGCTAAGGGTTGGCTTTGGAAGAAGAGACTTTCTCTACGCAGCAAGCGGCTGAACTCTGCGGAGTCGATCGCCGCTCGATGCTTCGTTGGGTCAAGGCAGGACGCCTGACTAGCCACATGACGGGCGGAGGACGGCACCGGATCCTGCAGTCGGACCTCGTGTCCTTCATGCGTGGACGCGGCATGCCCGTGCCGGACGTGTTGGACGCCGGACCACCCCGCATCGCGGTGGTCGAAGACGACCCGCTCATGCGCAAGCTGCTGGTCCGCATCGTCCAGAAGGCCCGGCCCGACGCGCAGGTGCAGAGCGCAGCCGATGGCTTCGCCGGAGGCGTGCTCGTCGCCCAGATGAAGCCACACCTGCTCCTGCTCGACCTCGTCATGGCGGGTCTGGACGGGATCGAGGTCTGTCGGCGTCTGCGCGCGAACCCCGAGCTGTCGGGCGTCATCGTGGTCGTCGTGAGCAGCCACCTCGACGCCGGCACGCGGCTGACCTTGTCTCGCCTCGGCGTGGAGCGCTTCCTCGTGAAGCCGCTCGACCGGGAACGCCTCGACGAGGTCCTGCGCGACTGTCTTGGCTCCGGCAAGGCAGCGACCTGAGCGCCCGCCGCGAATCTGCGGCACACTCGCGCCGATGCGCACCTTCCTGATCTTGACCGCCCTCCTCGTCGGCTGCCCCGCCGGCGAAGACCCCGATCTCCGCGAGGAAGAGTTCACGATCACCGACGAGGTGACGCGGCTCGACCTCGACAACGGCAACGGCAACATCTTCATCAACGCGACGGCCGAGTCGATCATCACGGTGCAGGCGCAGCACGAAGGCGACGACAGCGAGGCCGTGCCCCAGGTCGCCGGCGGCATCCTGAGCCTGAGCACCCGCTGCTCGACCTCAGACGGCCCCTGCACGATCCACTACACGCTGTGGGTGCCCGAAGCCGTCATCGTCGACGTGGAGACCACCACCGGCGACATCGTCCTGGTGGGCATGGGTGGGGACGCCAACCTGCGCACCGCCTCGGGCAACGTCGAGCTGGACACCTTCACGGCGGACACGCTCTTGGTGGAGGTGGAGTCCGGCCCCACGATCGGCAGCCGGCTCTCCGCCGAGGAGACCATCATCACCAGCGCGAGCGGGTCCATCGACCTGACCTACGAGGAGCGCCCCCGCGTGGTCGAAGGCGTGACCAACAGCGGCGACATCACGCTCGCCGTGCCCACGGGCACCTACAACATCGAGACGGACTCGGGCTCGGGGGACGTGGAGACCGAGGGCCTGGAGCACGACGCGGACGCCGACGCGCGGCTGACGGTCGAGACGGCCGTGGGCCGCATCCGGATGTTCGGGATCTAGCGACCAGGGACCTGGGTCGGGTCGCGGTCCCAGGGCGCCCGCGGGCGCTCCGCCGCCTTCTGGCCCGGGACCCGCGCAGCAGGCGCCAGCTCAGGCTCCAGCCCCGCATCCTGCCCCTTCATCACCGGCGCATCCGGCTGACGCCAGGGCGGCAGCTCGTCGGTGACCTGCGTCGGCATGGCGCTCATCGACGCCATCTGCACCACGTGGCGCAGCAGCTCGACCCCGTCGCCCTGCGCGGCCGTGCCCGGCTCGGTGGGGGCCTCGTCGAGCGGGGTCTCCGCCGCGGGCAGATCGTCGAGGGTCGGGGTCTCGTCGAGGTCGCTCTCCGCCTCGGCGAGCTCCTCACGAAACGCGCGGTAGCGGGCGGACCGGACGGGGTCGGCGAGGATCTGGAAGGCCTCGTCGATGCGGGCGCAGAGCGCCTCCAGGTCCTCGGCCGCGAGCCGATCCAGGCGCGTCTGCGCCTCGCTGCGGCGCTTGTTCCACGCGCTGCGCAGCTGATCCTCGGGGGCGTCCACGGGGACACCCAGCAATTCGTAGCAGGACGGCGAAACGACAGGCACCGGCTTCCCTCGCACGCGCTCCTCTGCGCGCCTCCCATTCTTCTATCAGATCCCGGCGTCCGCAGCCGCCGCCGCCCCCAGCGCGTCGTAGAAGTCCGCCGCCCAGTCCCGGAAGGCCACTGCGGCTCCGCGCTCCTCCGGCGTGTGCAGGATGTCGTGCAGGCGCGCGCCGAGGGCCTCGACCGGGCCGTCCAGCGTGCCGAAGAGCGCCCGCGTGGCCGCCACCGCGTCGTCGGCCGCCCCCGCCTTGCGCAGGTCGAGCATGGAGCGCGCGAGCAACAGGCCGTGCGGCCCCTCCCAGGTCTCCAGGATGATCGAGTCGCGCAGCAGGCGCGGCAGCGGGCTGAAGCGCTCCTCGATGCCGTTGCCGGCCAGGACCATGATCCCCTCGTGGATGCGCTTCGTGGCCCGCGAGGTGCCCACGGTCTTGGCCAGCTGCACGAGGATGCGTCCCCGCATCTGCGCTTCCGGCGCCGGGTCCTCCCACGCGGACAGGACCTCGAAGGCCGCGGCCAGGTGGTTCCGGCGGTCCCGGCTGAGGTCGTCCAGCGTCTGGGCGACCAGCGGGAACTCCGCGATCGGCCGGCCGAAGGCTTCGCGGAAGTGCGCGTAGGCATGCACGATCCGCTCGGCGGAACGGATCATCCCGGCCGCGGCGATGGTGCACCAGAAGCGGCTCGTGCTCAGGACGATGCCCACCATGTTGGCCAGGCCGGCGTCCAGGCGGCCCAGGGGGTAGCCGATGGCGCCCGTGAGCGTCATCTCGGCCGTCGGCAGGGCGCGCGTGCCCAGCTTGTCCTTGAGGCGATCCACCCGGAAGCCGTTGGGCCGCCCGTCGATCTCGCGCGGGACCATGAAGAGCGCCACGCCGCGGCTGCCCTTCGGCGCGTCGGCCGGGCGCGCCGTGACCGCCCAGTACTGCGCCCACAGGTTGGAGCAGAACCACTTCTTGCCGGTGAGCACGTAGCTGCCATCGCCCACGGGCGTCGCCAGGGTCGCGTTGGTGCCCGCGTCGCTGCCGCCCTGCACCTCGGTCACGAACTGCGCGCCGTGCACGGGCCCGCCGGGCGCCTGGGTCAGGATGTGGTCCAGCGCCGCCTTCGCTTCGGGCCCGCACTCCAGCTGCTGGAGCGAGCGCACCAGGCCGTCGGTGCAGGCCGTGGCGCACATGGAGCCCGCCTCGCCCACCTGGGACGCCAGGTAGCCCATGGCGTAGCGCAGCAGGGTGTTGGGCTCGAAGGCCGCGCCGGCGCGCAGGGTCGCAGCGAGGATGCGCTTCGTGGCGGGGTGGACCTCGACCCCGACCGGGTGCTCCCGGCCGTGGTCGTCCCAGGGCGTCATGCGCGGCAGGGTGTCCACCCGGTCCACGACGTTGGCTGCGGCCTTGGCCGACGAGCCGACGAAGTGGCCGTAGGTGCGCACGCGCTTCCAGTGGAGCTCATCGCTCAGGCCGCGGTGCTTCAGCAGGGTCTCGAGGTCGGGATCGTCGGCGAAGTGATCGTCGCCGAGCGCCTCGAGGAAGGGCTCGAAGGGGTAGTCGGGGAACATGCGCCGAGGATAGCGGCGCCCCCGCTCCTCAGTACATGGCTCGCCAGGCGTTCACGAGGCGCTCCAGCTCCATGAGGTCGATGTCGTCGTCCAGCCGCGCGCGCGTGCCCGCGAGGTACTCGCTCATCTCCTCCAGGAACTGGACCTGTTCGTAGGCCGTCTGCAGGCTCTGGACGTGCCGGAAGGAGCGCGCGAAGGCGACGATCGCCTGGGCCTTGCGCTCGTTCTCCCGGCCTCCCTCCAGCAGCTCGGGCACGCTCAGGGACACGGTGTCGACGCGGGCCTGGCCGGTGGCCGGGTCGGTCCACTCCACGCGGAACTCGATGGGGCTGTTGCTGAACTCGGCCGCGCCGGAGCAGTCGATGAGGTCGATGTCGAACAGCATCTGGTCGTTGGGCGCGAGGTGCTGGGGCACGACCTCGGCGGCCTCGTAGCTGATCTGCTCGCCCGAGAAGCGGTGCACGCGCAGCCCCGACGGCAGGGTCATCTCCAGGCGCACGTCGAGCGCCGCGACGCCGAAGACGCGGGACAGGCTGTGGGGCGTGAACTGCTTCTGGGCCTCGCAGTCGCTGTCTACGTACAGGTAGGCGCCGCGCCCGAGATCGGTGACCTGGTCCATCAGCGCGTCGTCGTACTCGTTCGCCGGGGGCACGCCGATGCCGACCAGGTAGACCTGCGCGTCCTCGCCGTCCTGGGCGTGCTCGGCGATGCGGCTGGCCGTCGTCTGACCGACGTTGGCTCCACCGTCGCTGATGAGCACGACGCGGTTCGTGGTCCCGTGAATCGGCTCGGAGACGGCCAACTCGTAGGCTGCGGCCAGGCCCCCGTCGAGGTTCGTGCTGCCGCCTGCGATCAGGCCTTCGACCACGTTCAGGAAGTCCGCGTCATCCGGCCCCTCCACCTGGTGGTGCTGGAGCACGACCGAATTCGTCGCGCTCCAGAGCACGACCGACACGAAGTCGCCGGCCTTCAGGCTCGCTGCGATGGCCCGCAGGCTGCTCTTCATCAGGTCCATGCCCGCACCGGACATGGAGCCGGAGACGTCGAGGGAGAAGACCAGGTTGAGGGGGGCTCTGCTCGTCGGGGCCTCGCCGGGCGCCACGACGCCGACCAGCAGGTCGAACTCCCCGGGCCGACCGGGGCGGGCCGCGAGCTCCGGCACGATGCGCAGCGTGCCCGCGCGGGCGGCGGGGTAGTCGAAGTCGAAGTAGTTCAGGTATTCCCAGGGCTTGGCCCGCGTGGGCACCCGGCCGTGGTGGAGGATCATCTCGCGGTGCTGCGCCGGGTCCGCCATCGAGTTGCTGTCGTCCGCCGACATGAACTGCGTGACGGGGGCGCTGGTGTCGACCAGGCAGACCGGGTCGATGGCGTCCGCGTCCCCCGCCGCGTACCAAGGGGAGGGCGTCGAATAGACGTCTGAGGTTGGCGAGTCTACGGCTGAGTC
>JAJDAI010000451.1 GCA_029261955.1 Deltaproteobacteria bacterium
CGATGCGCTCCAGCAAGGCGCGGAGCCCGATCCAGGGGCTGGGGCCGTCGGCAGCGATCTCCTCGACGACTGCGATTCGCCCGTTGACCCGCAGAAGGCGGAGGGCGGCGGACTGGACTAGGGGAAAGCACAGGCCGTCGCCGAACTCGCGCACGTCGCCATCGGTCCGGATGGCACGAAGCGCGGCCTGAATCGTGAGCGCGGCTTCGAGGACCTCGTCGCGGGGGGCGCCCCCGATGTACTTCATCGACTCGTAGAGGTCCGCGACAGTCTGGGCGAACTCCTTCTCTGGTCGGAGGCGGAGACGCAGGAGGTCCTGGGGCAGCGCTTCCCACCACCACGAGAGCGTCGAAGCGATGCTCCCCTGGAGATCCAGGGTCTGTGGAAACCGGGGTGCTTGGTGAACGATGCTCGTGGCGAGGTCTAGCATCTCCTCCTGGGGTGGGAGCCGGCAGGCGGACAGCAGCGCGCGCCGCCGCCCCCACCACGGCCGCTCCTCGTTTGCCGCGATCGCGGTGAGGGCGGCGGCTTCCTCTTCCTTGCCCCAGCGACCTGCGAGGAGCGAGCGTAGATGAGGGCAGTCGCTCTGCTCCCAGATCGGCAGCCAGTCCGCTTCGGGATCGGGGTGGGACGCCATCGCGGCCAGCACGGCGGACTCTCGTACTCGCTGGTCCGGGTCGGATGCCGCCAAGGCCATGGATGCCGCCGACGCTCCCTTCCAGCGCAACCGTTGAAACAGCGCGCAGGCCGCCCGTCGGATCTCGGCGTGGGTCGAGTCCATGAGGGGCAGCAGCTTCCTGCCGAGTGCTGGCGGATCGAGCTCCGGCCAGTCCATGAGGTTGCCCAGACTGTGGAGGTACGCGACGAGCTTCGGCTCCCCGTCGTGCTCGTGGCATGCCTGTTCGATCGCCCAGTCGATGGTGTCAGTGCAGGGGCGGAGCATCGCCAGCCCCCCGAAGATCATTCGCCACAGCCCGGGGGGGCCGAGTTCCCTGGCAACCAACTCGTCGTAGAGGAGGCGCACCGGCTCACCCAGCTCCACGCAAGTCGACGCTGCGAGCACTCGGGTCTGTAGCTCGGTGTCGGGCGCAAGCGCTTGTTGCCGGAACCGGTCACGCAGATCCGTGCGGTGGGTCAAGACCGGGGCCGCCTGGGCGATGCCCGCGGCTGGCCCTGCCGTGGAGGTCCACGGAGCAGCCAACTCCGCGGCCTCGGCGTCTCCGCAGAAGCAGAGCAACCGGATGGCCTCGGAAGCTGCCGCAGGCGAAGATGAGGCCTCGGCGAGCAGGGCCCGACACCTTCGGCAGAGGGTCTCCCGCTGGCGCCAGACGAACCCGGTCAACCAGCCGAGACCCCAGTCACGGAACAGGCGGAGTCGCAGGAGGTCCAACTCGGGTAGCGCCTCCAGGAACGCGTCGATGAGCTCATCGTTGAAGAGGTCTGGGCTCAGCTCGAGGCCGCTCCGCTTGGGGTCCCTCGCAGCGCTCGCATCCCGAGCCACCTCGAGGTACTGCCCGAGCCGAGCAGGCGTTGCCCCGCGGAGCATCAGGCGTACGAGTTGGTGGCGGTCCTCGACCGACGCCGCCTCGAACAGCTCGTGTACCGAGTCAGGCAAGGGGCGGCCAGGCGGGCAGCTGTGCCCCACGGCCATGACGAGGGTCTCCCGTGTTCGGGCTTCCGAGCAGCGAAGCGCGACTTGCAGCAGGCAGGCGACCTGGCTCGGATCACCGGTGACGACGACCCGGGCGAGGCGCTGAGCCGACGTGTAGTCCAGCCGCGCGGCCCGCTGTCGCCACTTCTCGATGGCCCAAGCAACCGCGGCTCCGTCGCCAATCCTTGCCAACGCTGCCAACCACGCGGGTTCCTCTTCCCCAGAGTCCAGTCGATTGATCAGCTCCCCCGATGCCACCCAGCCATGGTCCGTGACTGCCGCCAGGACCTTCATCGCCTGGTCCTCTCGGAAGAAAGCCGCGCGCCCCAGGCGTCGCGCCTCGACCAGGGAGCCGCATGCCAATCGGTGGACCATGGCCGCATCGAGTGCGCCTTCGGCCTCCAGCCATCTGCTGAGCTTCGTGTGGGCGTCCCGCTGCTCTGTAGTCGCGTGAAGCGACAGGAGGCCCCGGCGCACGGTCTCGTGGAATTCCAGGCGACCGTCACCGAGGTCGCGAAGCAGCCCCGCACGCAGCAGTCGTCGGCTGGCTGCCACGACGGCCAGGCCGGGGAAGCGCTCCGCAGCCCACGCAGGCCTGAACGGCGTCAGGATGCACAGCAGAGCGCAGCTCGCCTTTCGCTCACGCCCGTCGAGGGCGTCGTACCGTCGACGGTCCGCCTCGATGAGGAACCTCTGCGGACCTCCCCTGACAGCTTCTTCCAGCCCGCCCAGGTTCGACGCGCACGCGGCAGCCTCGACGATCCGGATGGGAACTCCCGACGTTCGGCCGGCGGCGAGCTGGTCCCAGACTTCGTACAGCCGGCTTCGATCGCCCTCGAGCCCGTGGAGTTCGAGGAAGTGCAGGAACTCCCCAAAATCAAGTCCCGGCGCTGGAACCGTCCGGACTCCCAGCTGCTCTCGCTCGAAGTCCGAGAGATCGCTGAGGGGATCAGACTGGCCGAGGAGCACGAGCGACAGGGAGCCCGCCGGTCGCAGGGCTGTTGCGAGTTCGGCGAGTTGACGCCGCGTCGGCGGGTCCACCTCGCCGTCGACGACATCCAGGAGAAGCGTGACCGGGGTCTGCAGATCGGAGAGCGCGGCGACTGCAGCCGGAAGCCACCCGGCCCGATGCCGTGAGCTGTCGATGAGCTTGGCGTACGGAGCGGGTGACCCCAGCGATCGCAGCCGCCATGCGAGACCCGCGATGACGTCCTGCACCCGCCCGCTGCGAAGCTCGACGTACCAGGTCCAGCCCGATTCCGAGTTCCTGAGTGCCGCGTACAGCTCCGCGGCGAGCGTCGTTTTTCCGGTTCCCGATGCTCCCGAGACGACCGTGATCGATGAGGAGGGTCGCAAGTCCTCGACCAGGCGCGGCCGCGGGAGGTGAGGTGAAGGCAGCGGGGGAGCGGCGACCACGGGAACGCTGGTTGGCCACGCCGCTCGGTACTGGTCTTCGAACGACCCCTGATCAATCTCCAGGTTGCGCACCGTGGAGACATCGTGAACGTAGCCCCGCAGGTTGCGAAGCAGCGTCTCTCGGACGACCTCTTCCGAGAGCCGCGTCGAGTCGATCAGGCGCAGTGTCACCCGGTCCTCGACTTGCTCGAGAAGGCCGTAGCTGGGAGACACGGTCAGCCGGGGGAGGATCGAGAGGAGGTTGGCCCCCACCTCGACGAGCAGTGCCTCAATCTGGTCCTTCGTTGGTCCGCCGACAGCGGGTCGTGCGCCGACCAAGCGGCTCGCGAGATCTGCTAGGTCGGCCTTGCGACCCCTCAGTCGAGACCATTTGACCCAGGTCGGGGTCTCCGCTCCGAAGCGGCGGCCGACGATCCCCGACGCGACCCGGAACACCACCTGGGTCCAAGCGGGCGAAGCCGCCGGGTCCTCGGCTTCGTAGAAGGCCTCTGCTTCCGGGGTGAGACGGTCGCCCAAGATCCACGTCTGCGTCCGGTAGTTGTCCAGGAGCCGCTCGTAGGTGGGAACGAGGAGCTCCTCGCAGGTGCTCGCCAACGACCAGTCCGCCGGGCTCCGCTCGAGCTCGTCGTTCTGTCGCGGTTTCTTGATCTGGACGCAGCGAACATCCTCGCGGATCTTCAGATCGACGTCGTCCAACCCCTCCGGCCTGACCCTGCCTGCGGGATGCTTCTCGAAGTGCTCGAGCATGAGGTCGAGTGCGACCGTCGCCTGGTAGACGTGCCCACGGATTCCATGACTGCCTCCTCGGGTCATCGCGCTTCCCCCGGGTTCGTCGAGCCGCCACCACCCGAGCGACCTTGCCTCGATTTCCCGGACCACTTCGTTGGGTATGCCTGCTCGGCAATCCGAGCAAGCAGCTTGGGGTTCTGCCCCTTGCCCTCGCGGTGCCGGGCGCGGAGCAACCATCATCGGACGGTCGGCCTAACCTACGCCGTTCCAGTCTGTGTCTTCGCAGAGCAACGGTGGATCGAACAACGCCTGATCCAGAAGACCGAAGAGGTGATGGCTGTTCCCTAGGCCGCCGCACCACTCCGGCTCGGTGGCGATCGTCATCCCTGATAGCCGAGGAAGGACTGCGCTCCCCAGTCGGCCCCCAGGCGACAGCAGCTCAAGGACATCTTCGTCATTGACCAGTCGGACGCGGTCCTCCTGGTCCCGCTCAGTGAAGAAGTCCAAGTCGATGTCGAAGTAGTAGTCCCCGACCCTGGGTAGGGCAGCGAGCAGCTCATCCACCGAGTGGCACACGACTACCCGGTGGAGTTGCCCGGTCAGGTCCGTGACCTCCTCAAGGTAGTCGTCCTCGGTCTTGCACAGGACGAAGATGTCCTGGATGAGCCCGACATACGCTGCCGCGAAGATATGGCCGTCGTTTAGCGGGTTCAGCCGACTCCAGGCAAACAGCGCAACCTCAGACTCAGAGGCAAGATCCAGCCTTCGGAGATCCTCGCATTCGGGCTCACTCGGCCAACACAGGTCCTGGTGGAAGTCCAGCGAGACCAGGTGTGCGGGCGACCGATCCCTCGCCCGGCGGGCCCGAGTCCATTCAGCCCAGAAACTGAAGGCGAAGCGGTGCTCCTTGAAAACGGCGACCTGAACCGCCTCGTCGATGCCGGCGGGATGCGAGAGGATGCTTGTTCCGCTGCCCGGTACAGACGTTCCCTCCGGGAAACGCGGCGGCCACCAGCTAGGCAAGAGAGTCACGGAGTTCTTCTCCTACGTACGCGGGGCAATCTCTTCGAGCTCTCGGGGAGAGCGGCGCCCACCACCTCGCGGGGTGACTCGATCGCCACACGGGAGCTACCAGGTGGGCATCTTGAACAACCGACCGTCATCTCCGTCGTCGTGAAGAAGCACGATGATCTCATCGTCCTCGAACTCAAACCGGCTGCCGTCCGCTCTCTGAGGAAGCTCTGAGTCAATGAGGGTCACGATGTGCTGAACGCCACGCGCTCCTAGGGCTCGTGCTGTCTCGATGAGGTTGAGCTTCTTGCGGTCGTCCAAAGTCTCAAGAAATCCGTCGTGGTACACGAAATGCGGGTACGCGAACGGTAGGTACGCCACCTGAACGGCCAGGTCGAAGGCGATGCACAGGACACGCCCGTAGGTGAAGCCCTTGGTGGCTCCCGTTGCCCTGCCGGACCGGTCGATGATCTCCGCTTTGAAGTCAAGATTCCCGCTCTGGTTCAGACGTGAGTAGAGGTTCGCGTGCTGGTTGATGACCCGGTGAACGATCTCATCAAAGAGAGTTCGGATCTCCTCGTAGCGCGCAGGGCGACTGGCCAAGTCCGCGGCAATCGACTCCTGGACGGCCTGCTGACGCTGCTCCCGTTCGCGGATCTTCTTCGATATCGCATCCAGCTCGTCGAAAGCGGAGAACAGCTGCTCGAGAACCTCCAGCTCCGCCTGTTGGCCCGCGAGCCTCTTGCTCAAACCCTTGAACTTCGTGAACGCGTCTCGGTCACGAAGCAGGGCAAGAGCTTGTGCCCGCTGCTGGTTCAACGTTTCTAGCTGCACGACTGCCGGCTGAAGCTCCGCCTCCACCTCCTCCAGCTCTACCGCGAGGTAGCCATCACGCTCCAGGGAGATGGCCTGGTTGAACGCCGCCAGTTGGCTGTAGTCCTTGATGATCTGCTCGCCGAAGTAGACCTCGGCCTCCGCAAAGAGCTTCTTCGTCTTCGCGATGCTGAAAACGATCTGCTCCTCCATCGCGTCTCGGATGCGTCGCTGGTCCGAAGTGAGGCGATACCGAGTGTCGTTGAGGTTCCCGATCTGAGCGTCCAGCTCATCAACCAGGCTCTGGTTGATCTCGGCGTCCGCCAGCTGGAAGTTGTATTCGTCGATCTTGAACTCAAGCTCTTCGAGCGATCGTCTCTGAATCGAGATTCGGCCTCTCAGCTGGTCACGATCCGCCGCAGTCTTCTCCAACCGAAGCGAAAGCTGTGCATGCTCGGCGGTGAGCCCTTCCAGCTCAGCCTGGAGTTCGTAGTTGGTCTGCACTTCCTTCCAGCTGAGCCCGAGTACGTGCGCGAGGTAGGGCTTCCAATCGACGTGCTTTCCTCCGTACTTGGCCAGGGCGAAGGGCTCGTCGTAGTCGCGCTGCGTTCTGAGCGAGTAGCCGACCGCTTTCCGGAAGCCCCAAGGTTTGATCGCATCGAGGGCCAGGTAGCTGTCCAGCAGCGACTTCGCGCGGTCGAAGGCAAGCCCCCAGTGGTCCCACTGCTCCTCGGGGAGGTCCGACCAGTCCTCATCGGGGTCCTCATGACGAATGAGGGACGCCTTGCTGCCAGAGTTGACTGCACGTCGAATGGTGACGTGCCCTCCGGCGTCCAGTGCGATCTGGAGGAAGAACTCGAATCCAGCGAACCGCTCCCCGTGCTCGAAGAGGAAGAACTCCTTGTGCTTGCCAACGAGCAGGCAGAAGTCGATCAGTTGGGCCAGGATCGTCTTGCCGAGGTTGTGCGTGTCCTCTTCGAGTTCCTCTGGGCGGTGGATCTCGCCAAGGACCACGTTGAGTCCGGGGCGGAAGTGAATCGGCTCGAAGATCCGAGGCCGATTTGAATAGAGCCGTACCAGTCGCATCAGGGACCTACGTACTCGAAAGAGTCGGTCTTCGGGTGGTACTCGACAAGACCAAGGAGGAACAGCAGATCCACAGCCGGGACGAACAGGACATCGAGGTCAGGCGCCTTCTTCCGCACATAGCCCCTCAGGTCCGCCAAGGACTCGGTGCGGTAGCGCCGCAGGCGCTGGAGCATGAGCCCGGCGACGGGGAGAACCGTCCTGTGCGGATCTGAGTGTTTCGTTGGCCGAAGCACTAGTTCCCATCCTCTCCGAGATCGCAGTGCCAGTACATGTAGTAGAGCACCAGCTTCGTCTGTCGTACGTTCCGCGCCAGGAGCGGGTCGCGCTGCGCGAGGACCCAATAGAGGTTCACCAGGGCCACGTCCATTGAGGGGAGATCGGCCGCGTGCGCGATGACCTGCTCGTTGAACTCGGCAACCGCCTCCTCGTACCGCTCGACGAACTGGTCATTCCTCGGATCAGCCAGGAAGGCCGTGATTCTCGGGAAGTGGCTCAGGTAGTTCTTGCGGATGAGCTTCGCGAAGTCATCGGAGAGCCTATTGATCTCGTTCTTCTTCTCAAAGGAGACACGAGGCTCGGGGCCACGCACCTCGACGAACGAGTCCTTCTGCGCGGCAAGGGCCTCGATGATCTCGGCCAAGTGCTCCGAACTCACTCGGAGCGGGGCCCGCAACTCGGCGAGACGGGCTGCGGCCTCGACTGCTGGTGCCATTCTCAGCTGAAGGTCGAGCCCCTCGATC
>JAJDAI010000452.1 GCA_029261955.1 Deltaproteobacteria bacterium
AGCAGAAGAACCCCTGAAATGGGTGCTGCACCGCGGACGTAGGGGATCGACATGACTGGCTTTCTCCGACGCGTCGGCCTCGACCGCCTGTTCCGCCACCTCCCGAACAGCCTGCTGGTCCTGTTGACGATCGCGTCCACCGCGGCCCTCGGCCTCGACCTGCTGATCCCCGACTTCATCCCCTTCCTCGACGAGGCCCTGCTGGCACTGCTCGCCGTGGGCGGCACCGCGACCGTCATGGAGCGCCGCAAGTCGGCCACCGGCGGTGGAGCGCTGCCGCAGCCGCCCGGCCAGGAGCTGGAGCGCCTCGACGAGCGCGTGCTGGCCCTCGTGGCCCGGGGACAGGCGCTGCGGGCCGGCGGCCACGGTGCCTCGGGCCTCGACGGCCTCAAGGACCTGACGGAGGTGGTCGCGGGCATCCAAGCGGACGTGAAGCGGGCCGACGGCTTCCTCTCCCGCCGCGACAACGACCCCTGGGTGGTCGACGCGCGCATCGAGAAGCTCCAGCGCAAGGCGCACCGCGCCCGCGGGGAACACGCGAGCGAGATCGCCACCGAGCTGTCGGCGCTGCGGGCGCACCGGGGGGCCATCGACACGGTCGTGCGGGAACGCGCGGAGGCCCTGTCCTCGCTGTCCTCGCTCGCGGGCCAGGTGGACTCCCTGGCGGTGGACCTCGAGGGCCTGGAGGCCAATCCAGACGCCACCGAGCTCGCCACGTCGGCGCGCCCGGACCTGCACCCGCGCATCGCCCGGGTGCTGGAGAGCATCCGCGAGGCGCGCGTCGCGGAAGCCGAGCTGGAAGAGGCCCTCAACCGCGGTCGCCGGACCCCCGGCGCCGAGCTGCACTGATCCCACCTGCCGCGCTGCCCGTGGGCGCGACGATCGGCATACTCCCTCCGTGGACATCGTGATCATCGGCATGGGCGAGGTGGGCCTCCACCTGGCTTCGACCCTCTCCCAGGAGGGGCACCGGATCCGGGCCGTGGACCGCCACGCCGGCACGCTCGAGGCCGCGACGGAGCACGCCGACCTCCAGACACTCCAGGGCCACGGCTCCGCCCTGAAGACCCTGCGCGAGGCGGGGGCGCAGGACGCCGACCTGGTCATCGCGGTCACCGACAGCGACGAGGTGAACATGCTCGCGGCGCTGACCGCGAAGCACCTGGGCGCCGGCCGGACGATCGCCCGGGTGGAGGATCGCGCCTACTACGAGGAAGAGGGCGGCTTCGCGCGCGACGTCGTCGGGGTCGATCTGCTGATCAACCCGCAGATCCTCGCCGCCATGGAGCTGCACCAGGTCATCCGCAGCTTCGGCGCGCTGGAGATCAAGCACCTCGCGCAGAACCGGGTGGAGGTCGTGGACCTGGAGGTCGTCGACCGGACCCGTCACCTCGACAAGCAGCTGCGCGAGGTGCCCATGCCGAAGGGCGCCCTCATCGCCGCCATCGTGCGCGACGGACGCGTGCTCGTGCCTCACGGCGGCGACCACATCGAGCTCGGCGACCACCTCTGGATCATCGGGGACATCGACGTGATCCCGCGCATGGGGGCCCTGTTCGGCATGGCTCGCGACGCCCGTGCCCGCCGCGTGGTGCTCGCTGGCGGCGGCGAGATCGGCCTGGAGGTGGCCCGCCGACTGGAGGCCGACGGGGTCGAGACCGTCATCATCGAGAAGGACCTGGAGCGCTGCCGCGTGCTGGCCGCCGAGCTGAAGGACGCCCTGATCCTCCACGGCGACGGCACCGACCGGAGCCTGCTGCTCGAGGAGGAGGTCGGGGACGCCGACGCCTTCCTGGCGCTGACCCGCGAGGACGAGGTCAACATCATGTCGGCCCTGCTGGCTCGCGGCCTCGGGGTGGAGCGGAGCATCGCGCTGGTGCACCGCGGCGACTACCTCGCGGCGGCCCGGGACATCGGCCTGGACGTGGCGATCAGCCCGCGCCGCAGCGCCGCCAACCACATCGTGGCGAGCGTGCGCGCTGGCGAGGTGCGGCAGGTCGTGCGGGTGGAGCAGGGCCGGGGCGAGATCCTCGAGCTGGCCGTGCCCGAGGAAGCGCGAATCCTGGGCCGCTCGCTGATGTACATCGACTTCCCGAAGGGGGCGATCGTCGGCTGCGTCGTCCGGGGGGACGAGGTCTTCATCCCCGGCGGCACGGACTTCATCGAACCGGGGGACACGGTGGTGGTGTTCACGCTCCCCGAGGTGCGGGACGAGGTGATCCGGCTCTTCCGCAACCCGCGCCGCACGGGCTGATACCCGGCGAGTCGGTACGGGCCTTGCTGCCCACGAGCACGCACCCCGGAGGCCCCATGCTCTATCGCCTGCTCGCCCTGCTCCTCATGCTCATCCCCCTCGCCGGCTGCCCCGGCGGTGACGACGACGACTCCGCTGCGAACGACGACGACTCCGCGGATGACGACGACTCGGTCGACGACGACGACTCCGCCGCAACGGACGACGACGACGATTCGTCGTCCGTTGCCGACGACGACGACTCGGCCCAACCGGACGACGACGACGACTCGTCCGACGACGACGACTCCGCCGCCGCCTGCACCATCGACGATCTGGAGTTCCACGCCGAGGTCCGCGCTGGCGGCGTGCCCGGCACCCAGTTCACGGCCGCCCAGAGCCTGACCCTGGTCGGCCTGGTGTCCAACGACTGCAGCACCAACCCCGTGACCATCACCGCGATCAGCACCTGCCTCGTGAACGGCTGGTCCCTGGAGCGGAAGAACGACGGCCAGCTGCTCAGCGAGGGCTTCGCCTGTGGGGACGCGTTCACCGACTTCGTCGTGCCCGCCGGCGGCCGCATCGAGGACCCCTACGAGTGGGGCATGCTCGGGGCTGGCGGCTGGATCGTGGAGCCCAACTTCGACGTGCAGGGCATCACCGCCAGCGGAGTCCTCATCGAGGTGTTGGCCCCCTGACCGCCCGATGACGTAGCCTTCGCGCATGGCATCCGAGACGACTTCGCGAGACCCCCTGCGCGCCTACATGAACGAGGTGCAGCGGCACCCCCTCCTCACCCGCGAGGAGGAGGCTGAGCTGACCACCCGCTACGCAGCCGAGCGGCTGCCCGCCGACGGCCGCCGCCTGGTGGTCTCCAACCTGCGGCTCGTGGTCAAGGTGGCCCGCGAGTACATGCACGCGAACATGCCGCTCATCGACCTGGTGCAGGAGGGCAACCTCGGCCTGCTGCAGGCGGTGGAGAAGTTCGACCCCGAGCGCGGCGTGCGCTTCGCGACCTACGCCATCTTCTGGATCCGGGCCTACGTGCTCCAGGCGCTGCTCCGAAACCACTCGATGGTGAAGATGGGCAGCTCCCGGGCGCAGCGGAAGCTCTTCTACAACCTCAAGAAGGAGGCAGCCCGCCTGGAGGCGGACGGCATCCGGCCCACGGCGAAGAAGCTGGCCGCGAACCTCGAGGTGCAGACGGCGGAGGTCGTCCTGATGCAGAAGCGGCTCTCGGCCGGCAACGAGGTCTCGCTGGAGGCCCCGGTGGGGCGCGACGAGGACAGCCGCTCCCTGGGGGACGTGCTGGAGTCCGGTGCGCTGTCGGTCGAGGAGTGGGCCACCCGGGCGGAGATCCGGGCCAAGCTCGCGCAGGAGCTCGACCGCTTCGCCGAAGGCCTGGACGAGCGCCAGATGCTCATCTGGACGCGGCGGATCCGGGCCGAGGACCCGCTGACCCTGCGTCAGCTGGGCGAGCTGCTGAACCTGAGCGGAGAGCGCGTGCGCCAGACCGAGCAGCGCATGGTGCGGCGGCTGCGCAGCTTCCTGCTGACCCGCTTCCCCGAGCTGGATCTGAACGACCTGGCGA
>JAJDAI010000453.1 GCA_029261955.1 Deltaproteobacteria bacterium
TCGGCCTCTGGCGGGCCTGGAGGATCGGCCTGTGAACGCTCCGCTCGAATACCCCGAGCTCGCGAGCGCCATCCAGAAGGGCGTCCCCCTCGTGGCGCGCCCCTTCGAAGCGGTCGGCGAGCCCCTCGGCCTGAGCGAGGCGACCGTGCTGGCCGCGCTGCGCGGCTGGAGCGAAGACGGCCGACTGCGCGAGATCTCCGCCGTGCTGGAGGGCGAGTCCTTCGGCTGGGAGAGCGCGCTCGTGGCCGGCGCCATCGACCCCGACCGGCTGGAAGCGGTCGCGGCGGTCGTCGGCGGGCACCCCAACGTCACCCACAACTACCAGCGCACCCACGACTTCAACCTCTGGTTCACCCTGGCGGTGCCGCCCGAGATGGGGCTGCAGCGCACGCTGAACCTGCTGGAAGAGGAGTCCCAGGCCGGCCCCTTCGTGCCGCTGCCCCGCACCCGGACCTTCAAGATCGCGGTGCGCATGGACCCGAAGACGAAGCGGAATCGCTCGTCCCACACCCGTCGCACGGGCCCCATCCCGCGGGTCGATCCCACGGCCTCCGAGCGGGCCATGTTCCGCCTGCTCCAGACCCCCCTTCCCTTCGTGTCTCGCCCCTTCGAGGCGCTCGCGGCCCGCGAGGACGTGACGGAGGCCGCGCTGCTCGCCTTCGGCCAGGCGCACGAGGGCGGCGCCATGCGGCGCTACGCCGCGACCTTCCACCACCGCAAGCTCGGTGTCGGCGGCAACGTGATGTCGGCCTGGCAGGTGCCGCAGGAGCGCATGGAGGAGGTGGGCGAGGCCCTGGCCGCCCTCGGCGAGGTCAGCCACTGCTACGCCCGAGCCATCGTCCCGGAGTTCCCCTACCCGATGTACGCGATGATCCACGGCCCCGACGCGGCGGCCTGCGGAGACATCGCGCGCGCCGCGGCCGAGGACCTGGGTCTGCCGATCCCGGCGATGCTCGAGAGCATCCGAGAATTCAAGAAGTGCCGTCTGCGCTACTTTCTGCCCGAGCTGGACTCGTGGTGGAACGCGCGGGTCGAGGCAGTAGGGAGCGAGGCGTGAGCGTCGAAGGACTGGGCCGCGGACGAGTCACCCTGGTGGGCGGAGGCCCCGGCCCCGTCGATCTGATCAGCCTGCGCGGCTACCGCGCCCTGCTGGACGCGGACGTGGTGCTCTACGACAGCCTCGTGGATCCCGAGATGCTGGCCGAGGTGGAGGTCGAGACCATCTACGTGGGCAAGCGCTGCGGGCAGCACGCCATGACCCAGGAACAGATCTGCGAGCTCCTGGCCCAGCACGCGCTGGGCGGCAAGCACGTCGTGCGCCTCAAGGGCGGAGACCCGATGGTGCTCGGTCGCGGCGGGGAGGAGGCGCGCTACCTGAGCGCCCTCGACATCCCCATCGCCCTCGTGCCGGGCATCACGAGCTGCGTGGCGGCCCCCGAGCTCGCCGGCATCCCGGTGACCCACCGCGGCGTCGCGGACAGCTTCCACGTCGTCTCTGCGCACCGGCGCAACGACGAGATCGAGTTCTCGCTGCCGGCCTACCACGCCCGCACCACGATCGTGATCCTCATGGGTGTGCGCACCCTGCCGGTGTGGCGAGAGCAGCTGCGGGGCCTGGGCTACCCCGACGACCTGCCCGTGGCCTTCGTCACGAGCGGCGGCTGGGATGCGCAGAAGGTGCTCGTGAGCACCCTCGACAACGCGGTCCAGGACGCCGAGGACGCCGGCGTGGACTCGCCGACCACCGCCGTGGTGGGCCACGTCGTGGCGCTTCGAGCCGAGATCCTGGGGCTGCAGGTCGAGCGTGCCGCCGTCGGCTGAGCCCGGACCGCTGATCATCGCCTGGGTCGCCGCCGGCCGACGTGCGCTGATCGTCGGTGGTGGAGCGGTCGGCTCCCGCCGCATGGACGCGCTGCTGCGCGCCGGCGGACGGGTGACCCTCGTGGCCCCCGAGCTGTCCCCCGCGGTGCTCGCGGCCCGCGCGGCCGGGCGGCTCGTGGTGCACCAGCGCCGCTTCGAGCCTTCGGACCTGGACACCGCCGACCTGGTGCTCGTGAACATCGACGAGCACGACACCTCGGCCGAGATCGCGCGCCTGTCCCGCGCGCGGCACATCCCGGTGCACGTCGCCGACGATCCCCCCAACTGCGACTTCTACTTCGCCGCGATCCACCGCGACGAGCCCGTGCAGATCGCGGTGTCGACGGGCGGCGCGGGCCCGGTGCTGGCCGGCAAGCTGCGCGACCACCTCGCGGCGAACCTGCCCGACGATCTCGGCCTGGCGACCCAGCGCTTCGGCGCCCTGCGGGCCGCGGTGCGGCAGGCCTGCCCCGAGGACTCCGCGGGAAAGCACCGCATGCGCTGGCTGCGGGACTTCGGCCGGGCGGCCTCCTGGAGCGAGCTGGCGGCGCTGGACGAGGTGCGCATCGCTGAGCTCGCCGCCCGCTGCGCCGCCGAGCTCGCACATCGCTGACCCCCCAAGGCAATCGCCCCCGCGACCCGAAGGCCGCGAGGGCGATGCTTCACTGCTGAACGCGGAGCGTCAGTAGATGTCGTGGACCGTGTTGTAGATGTTCCACTTGCCCGTGGGCGTGCGCATCCAGTCCTCGTTGATCCGCTTCTTCTCCTTCAGCGTCTTGTCGTTGTAGATGATCATCTCACCGTCGTTGTCCCAGACGGAGATCCAGACCTCGTCGCCCTTCTTGTTGTACTCGAAGTGAACGACCTTGCCGTGGTCCGCGACCTGCCAGCACTTCGCGCCCTTCTTGAAGTTGGCCTTCTCGAAGACACAGACCTTCTGGTTGTCACCCTCGTCCTTGGCGAGGGTGCTGTCGGTCCAGATGTACTTGCTGTTGGGGTGCGTCTTGAGGAAGAGACCGGGGCCGGCCGTGTCCTCTTCGTACAGCACCTTCCAGGCGTGCTGGGGGTGACCCTCGGGGTCGGAGCCGTAGACCGTGATCTTGCCTTCACCCAGGTGGGTGGTGGCGGAGACGGGCCCGTAGACCGGGTCGACCCAGTTGGCGCCACGGCCCGGGTGGGGCTTCACGCCGGTCTCGAACTTCGTGACGAACTTCTTCTCCTGCAGGTCGATGACCGCCATCTGGTCACGCATGTTGGCCGCGATGAGCAGGTACCGGCCCGTGGCGTCGAAGCCGCCGTCGTGCAGGAAGCGCTCAGTCTCGATCTGCGTGATCTTCAGGTTGTCGAGGTCCTCGTAGTCCACCAGCCAGACCATGCCGGTCTCCTTGATGGCGACGACCCACTCGGTGTCGTGGTGGGACGCCACGATCGTCGCGACGCGCGGCTCGGGGTGGTACTCGTTCGTGTCGTAGGTGTTGGAGCGGGTGGAGATGATCTTGAGCGGCTCGAGGCTCTTGCCGTCCAGGACGACCATCTGCGGCGGCCAGTAGCAGCCGACGACGGCGTAGGTGTCGTTGAAGTCACCCTTGGGGCCCTTGTACTTGGACACCTCGACCGAACGCGCGTCGAGGCAGGCGCGGGTCTCAGCGACGACCTTCGGCTTGTCGGCGAAGTTGTCGATGAGGCTGACCTTGCCGTCGCGACCGATCGTGTAGAAGTACCGGCCGGTGGCGGAGACGCGGAAGATGTGGACCGCGTAGCCGGTGTCCACGATGCCGACGAGCTTCTTGGTGTCGCCGTCGATGATGGCGCCCTGGCCGGCATCGCGGAGGATGACGCCGAACTCGTTGTCGATGTTCCGCTTGTGCTCGGGCTTGACCGGGCGCTCGGCGACCGGCGTGTGGATCTTGTGGGTGCCCTTGATGTCCTTCATGCCCCACTCCGGCGGAATGGGCGGCGGCAGCTGGAGGAACTTCGCCAGCAGCGTGGTCTGCGCCTTGTCGAGCTCACCGGTGCGGCCCCAGCCGGGCATGCCGGCGTCGGTGCCGTCGAAGATCATGGTCTCGAGCTCAGCGAGGCTCTTCTTGAGCATCTTCTCGTCGGTGATGTTGGGCCCGGTCGCGCCCTTGCGCAGCGTGCCGTGGCAGCCCGAGCAGCGGTCGAAGTAGAGGTTCTCAGCCTGCTCGAAGTCGGCTGCAGACAAGGTCTCGGGCTCGGCGGCCACCGCGTCATCGGCTGCAAGGAGCGTGGAGCCGAGGCCGAGCGTGCCCAACGCCATGGCGAGGATCAGGAACAGAAAGGGCTTTCGCATTTGGACGATCTCCGGGGTCGAGAGAGGTGGCCTCTCAATTTTTTCCCGCCATGGCTGCACGATCCTTGCCAGATGAGCGCGAGCTTGATCTGGACACCGGAGGAGCTCCCCTTGGGGAGACGCGCGAGGGCGAGGACGGCCTGCTTCCCCGGCCAGCGATCGCGATCCTCCGCCCGCCCTCCTGCCGCGACGATCTGCCCCGAACAGCCGATGCTGACGTCCTTTGAGCCTGGATCCCCCGCCGCACTTCGCGGTCGCCGAGCCCGGAGCAGCGGAGCTCTCGCGAAGCCCACGCGGGCGAGCCTTCCTGTGGTTCGCGTCCACAAGCTCCGCTCCTCACACCAGGATCCTCCCCACGCCCCCCGGACGGCTGTGCCGGATCGCGCCAGCCGGCACAACCCGGGTCGTGCCGGCTGGCACTCCCCACCGATCGATCGCTGGACGAGCCCCCCCAGACCGCCTTGCAGGCGCTGTCGGGGGGCTGGCCCATGTCTTGCACCCCGGCCGTCCGTTGACTTGTCGCCTTGGGGATGGCGTTGGGTGAGTGTGGATGTCGGGCGCGACCCAGAGCCGGCGATCGAGTGCCCCCGCGAGCCTTGCCCTCGCCGCGGCCCTGCTGATCCCGAACCTGGCCGCGGCGGGCTCGGCCTGGCGCGCGGACCACATGGTCCTCGACGCGCAGCTGGCCGGCGCCCGGGTGCTGGTCGCCTCGCAGTCCGGCCACCTGCTCGCCTTCTCGGCCGATGAAGCCCAGCCCGCCATCCTGCTCGCGCTGACGGCCGAGGAGGGCCTCCAGCCGCCGGTCTTCGCCGCCCTCGCAGTCAGCCCCTCGCAGCACGTCTGCGTCGCCGCCTCCACGGATGGCACCCTCCACATCGTCGATCTCACAACGGACCTTCCGGTCCGAGTCATCGATCGAAAGGGCTTCGGCCCGGCGCAGTCGACCCTCTTCCTCGACGAGAACCACCTGCTGATCGGCGACCTGCGTGGCGAGCTCTCCCTGCTGGACCTGCGAGACGACCGCGAGGTGTTCCGGCGTCAGCTGGAGTACGACCCGGTCTACGACCTGTCCCTGAGCCCCGACGGCACCCGCGCCGCGGTGGCCTTCCGCTCGAGCCGGATCCACGTGGTGCAGGCCCGATCGGGCGAGCACGTCCGGCGCCTGGACGGCCACCGCGAGGCGGTCAACTCGGTCGCCTGGATGGGCGACGACCGCATCGTGAGCGGCAGCAAGGACAAGTCGGTCCTGCTCTGGACGCTCGATGGCAGCAAGCCCTCCCTGCTCCACAAGGGCGACGCCTGGATCTCGGCCGTCGCGACGAACAAGGGCCGCGTCGCCTTCGCCACCAACACCATCACGCTG
>JAJDAI010000454.1 GCA_029261955.1 Deltaproteobacteria bacterium
CGAGGACGTCGGCCAGGTGCTGCGCGACGCCTTCCTCATGGGCGCCGCGCTCCAGGTCGAGGGCTTCCCGGACGTCTCCGTCGAGGAGCCGGCGATGCTGCGCAACCTCGAGGCGGTGTGGCGCCGCATGCAGGACTTCAAGGGGCCCATCCTCGTGCCCCTGCGCGCGCAGCCCCCCGCGTCCTGGCTCGCCGAGTACCGCCACGCCGTGACCTGGCGGGTCGATCCGCCGACCTTCAGCGACCGGATCCGGGTGATCCAGGCCCTGGTCGAGGACGCCGGCGTGCCGGCGATGGTGGCGCCCGAGGACATCGAGTCCCTGGCGAACCGGTACCGCCTCGATCGCCGCCAGCTCCAGCAGGCCGTGGCCTTCGCGCGCGACCAGTGCTGGGCCCGTCGGCAGGCCGGCGGAGAGGTCGCCAACGAGCGCCCGAACCTGGACTTCGACGATCTCGTCGCCGGCGCGCGCGCCCAGTTCGCCCGGGACATCGGCACCCTCGCCCGCCGCATCGAGCCCCGCTTCGGTTTCGCGGACCTCGTGCTGCCGGAGAAGGAGAAGCAGCACATCACCGAGCTCATCGCCTTCGTCGAGAAGCGCGGTCAGGTCTACGAGTCCTGGGGCTTCGAGACGAAGTTTCCCCGCGGCACGGGCGCCAAGGCCCTCTTCTTCGGCCGCTCCGGCACGGGCAAGACGATGGCGGCGGAGTGCATCGCCAGCGACCTGGGCCTCGACCTCTTCAAGGTCGATCTGAGCTCGGTCGTGTCGAAGTGGGTCGGCGAGACGGAGAAGAACCTCGCGGCCATCTTCGACCGGGCGGAGGAGGCCCAAGCGGTCCTGCTCTTCGACGAAGCGGACGCCCTGTTCGGCCAGCGAACCAGCGTCGGCAACGCCGTCGACCGCTACGCGAACCTCGAGACGAACTACCTGCTGCAGCGCATCGAGGAGTACACGGGCATCGCGATCCTGTCCTCGAACTTCAAGCAGAACATCGACGAGGCCTTCACCCGTCGCTTCCACTTCATCATCGAGTTCCCGTTCCCCGATCGCCCGTCGCGCGAGGAGATCTGGCAGCGCGCCTTCCCGGCGGCCGCGCCCCTGGCCGACGACGTGGACTTCGGCTTCCTGGCCGACCGCTTCAAGTTCACGGGCGGCAACATCAAGAACTCGGTCCTGCGTGCGGCCTTCCTGGGCGCCACGGGCGGCGAGAACATCCGCATGGTGCACGTGCTGCACGGCGTGCTGCGCGAGTACCAGAACCTCGAGCGTGACCCGATCGAGCGCGACTTCGGTCCTTGGTGGGGGGAGATGCGTCCCTACATCGAGGTCGCCAAGGGCGCCCGCAAGAAGGGTCAGCGATGAAGTCCTCCACCCCAAAAACGCCGCGCGAGGGGCGTGTTATAGTCCGCAACCGAAGTTCTGCGGGTCGGAGGAACCTGCAAAACATGGGCACCGTGCCGACAACGTCGAGACCCAGGTCTCACAGAGGATCCACCGAATCATGAGCACCTCAAGCGTGCGCAGCGCGCTGCGATGGACGGTCGCCCTGCTGGGCGCCTTTGCACTGAGCGGCCTGGCCGGATGCCCTTCGGGTGGCCGGTCGTCCGACCTGATCGCGGGCAAGATCGCGACGAACAAGGACCAGGACATCGTCCCGGTCTCGCAGGCCCAGGTCATGGTCCGCCCGCTGACGGTGGACCCGGAGCAGAAGGGCGCCGACGAGCAGCCCGAAGATCCGGTCAACCTGCGCGGCGTCGCCATCACCAACGACACCGGGTACTTCGAGATCGCGGCGCTCTCGTCCGACCAGACCTTCCAGGAGTACGGACTCCTGCGGAACTGGAAGTACGAGATCACGATCCAGGTCCCCGGCTACTACATCTACAAGGGCTCGTTCCCCTACTCGAAGGGTGGTCAGGAGATCACCATCGAGCTGGAGGAGAAGGGCGCGGATGTCCTCGACACGTCGGGCGTCATCGAAATCGATGAGAAGGCGATCCAGACCGGCGCGATTCGCAGGGGCAACTAGTCCGGTCCGCGAAGAAAGTCCGCGGATCGTGACCCGACCCCTGCTCGCATCCGGTCTGACCGTTGGGAGCTGCGCCCGGGAAGTGGAAGACGCCTTGAAGCACCACACCAGGGACGTGAACTCGCAACGGGTGGCCGATTCGCCGGCCCCTCGTAGCGGCACGTAGGAATCGTCTGATGTTCTTCGACGAAGACGACGAGTACGACGACGACGAGTACTACGACGACGACGAGTACGAGGATGAAGAGGAGGGCGGCTCAGCCCTCATCGTGATCCTCGTCGCTCTCGTGGTCGTGCTCGGATTCGGCGCGATCGGCGGCGCAGCCTGGCTGCTGCTCTCGGGCGACGACACGCCCACCCCGGTCGCAGAGGCGACCCCCGCCCCCGAAGCCATCACGCCCGCGGACGCCGACCTCGGTGGTCTGGGCGAGCTTGGCGACCTCGAGGATCCCGGCGGGGACCTGGGCGACCTCGAAGCCAGCCTCGAAGGGGAGGGCGAGCTCACCGGCCAGGAGCCTCCGCCCGACGAGGTGGAGCGCGCCGTCGTGGCGGAAGCCGACGACTGGGAGCGGGAGGAGCCTGCCCGCGCCGTGCGCGAGGAGCCCACCCCCCGCTACCGCGAGCCCATCCGCACCACCCGCAGCGAGCGCAGCACCCGGAGCGAGCCGGCCCGCTCGACCCGCCGTGAAGAGCCCGCCCGCACGAGCCGCCGCGAAGAGCCCGCCCGCACGAGCCGCCGCGAGGAGCCGGCCCGGCGCGCAGAGCCCACCCCCGAAGAGGAGGAGCCCACCCCCCGGGAGGAGTCCGGCGACGACGAGCCCCGCATCCTCGGCGACAAGGAGGCCGCGCGCGGCCGCAAGACCCGCGACGAGGGCGACGCCGAGATGGCCTACGAGAAGGCCTACATCTCGAGCCTCGGCAGCAAGGCGACGGCGGGCACCCTGTCCGACGATCAGGTGCGCTTCCTGGAGGCGGTGCCCGACGACAGCTCCGAGTTCCGCTCGGCCCTGTCCACGGCGATGCGCGACGCGGAAGCGAAGCGCGACTTCAAGCGCCACTGCAGCCTCATCAACCGGATCGTCAAGAAGTCGGAGAACCGCTACCTCCCCGACTACAACCTCGAGCTCGCGAAGTGCCGCCTGCGCAACGGGGACTACGAGGGCACGATCACGGCCATCGACCGGACCCTCACCGACTCGATGGGCATGAACCCCGCGACGAAGACGCGCCGCCTCTTGCTGGCCTACCAGATCAAGGCGGTCTGCCGGACGAAGCAGTACGACAGCTACGCGAAGGCCAACCCGGGCACCGTCGATGCGGCGAGGCTCAACACGGCCATCGCGGCCTGGACGGGCGTGCGGAACTACGCGCAAGGCATCGGCGACAGCAAGGCCACCCAGAAGGCCGAGCGCGAGATCGCCGACCTGAACGCCCGAAAAGGATCCTGAGCATGCGTCTGACCCTCGTCCTGGCCCTCCTGCTCGCCGGCTGCCCCGGTGACGAGGGCGGCGACTCCGCTCCGGCCGAGGGGGTCGCGGCGCAGCCCGTGGGTCAGTCGACGCTGCTCGAAGACTCCTGGATGTACTACGTCGCCCAGGACCCCAACCGGCTCGGTCCCTTCGAGCAGGGCAAGGGTGGGGAGGTCTGGCTCGACTTCTTCCACAACGACCTGATGGCCTCCTGGACCGGCTTCGACGCGCTCTGCACGCCCAGCGACAAGCCGCTGCCCCCGCGGGCGGCCGACGGCTTCGCCTGCGTCGGGCTCGCCCGCACGCACCTGGAGCTGTCCGAGTTCTTCTCGACCGTCGCGGCCATCGACCGCGTCGCCCAGCGCCAGTTCTTCAAGCACCGCAACGACAACCCCGAGGACGTGCTCCCCTCGGTGCACCAGCGCTACTTCGAAGGCATCGCCCTGCTGCACTCCGGCGAGGCCGAGGCCGGCTCGGCGCTGCTGCGCAGCTACGCCGCCTCCGAGGGCGCCCACGCCACGCTGGCCGCCCTGGCTACGAAGATCGCTGATGGCCTGAACTCGGACCCGCTGGTCGCCCGCGCCTGGGGCGCAGCCCCCGCCGCCGCGCCGGCCGACGCGAAGCTCGGGGAGCTGCCGCGCAGCGACGACGTGGCCCCCTACTTCGATCGGCTGGAGTTCATCTCCGCCGTGGCCCGGGACGACGTCGACGGCGCCTTGGGGCTCGCGCGCACGCTGGACAACCGCAAGGCCGACTACCGCGAGGAGCTGAGCGGCGGCGGCAGCCTGCTCCCGCCGTCCATTCACCACCACGACACCGGCTACCTGGTCGCGCGGGCCCGGCTGCACGCCCAGCTCGCGCTCCGCGCCGTGCCCGCCGGCGATGGCACCGAGGTGCTGCGCGTGCAGTCCCGGCGCCTGCTCGGCCGTGAGCCCGGCGACCCCGGCCCCGCGCCGAGCGTGGCCGACGGCCTGGGCCTGGTGCTCTTCGGCGACGCCCCGAACCCCGCCGACCTGCACGACGCGCAGCTGCGTGGCGACCGCGCGGACTCGGTCCTGGCCCGCCTCGGCGGCGAGTTCACGGACCTGGGCGGAGACCCCGGACCGCAGCTCGCTGACCTGGACCGCTTCGTGAACGGGTCCAACGTGGTGACGGTGGCCTTTGGCGGCCTGCTCAAGGACGCGGGCCCCTCGGGCGCGTCGCTGAACGGGGACATGGGCCTCGCGGAGCGCTTCCGCGGCCGTCTGCTCGTCGAACGCTCGCGCCAGTATCAGGAGATCTTCGACGTGCGACTGACCGGCGAGGATGGCAAGGACCTCGCTTCCTCCGGCGTCGCGGCGAAGTCGCTGCTCGAGATGGCATTGGACAAGAATCCGTCCCCCCCGAATCCGCGCCTGAAGCGTGCACGGATCTCCTACCGAAACGATCCCCCCGTCCTGGCCGCTCTGGCCCGGGCGCACCTCGATACCCGTCATGCGTACGATGCGAACGAGTTCGTCCGTCCGTTGACCGAGGTCTTCACTGAATTGATCGCCACCAGAGAAGCGCTCGCTTCGCTGGATAGCGCGTGGAACCCAGCCAGAAAGGGCTCTGTCCGATGAGTCCTCACTGGCCTGCAGAGTTGGAGCTGATGATGCGAACCAGGTTCGCGGCCGCCACCTGTGCCGTACTTGCCCTCGGGGCGCTCCTCGCGACTCCCGCCATGGCGGAGACGTTCATCTACTACGAAGATGAGATGGGCCTGTCGGCCAATCCCATCCACGAACTGTCCATGTCGGACGTTCGCCTCAACGAGCTGGTGCACGCCTCGCTCTGGGCGCCCAACTACGCGGATCAGCCCCAGCCGATCCTCGTGAAGGAGGCGCAGCTGGACGAGTCC
>JAJDAI010000455.1 GCA_029261955.1 Deltaproteobacteria bacterium
AGCGCATGGCCGAGCTGGCGGTGGACGTCGGCAGCATGTCGGCGCCGGACGAGGGCTGGACGGTCGAGGTGCTCCGCCACATCTGGGGCACCTGGTACGGCCGCGAGGAGCTCTTCTACGCGCGCTGCATCGCGGCGCTCCGGGCCCACCGTGAGGGTCTGTTCGAGCTGCTGGTGAAGTGGAAGACCACCGACGCCGTCGACTTCGAGAAGGCCGTGCGCGACTCGCTGCCCGAGGCCAGCCAGGCCGAGTACCCCGACATCGCCGCGGACGGCCTCGAGCACTTCCCCCTGGACGACGCCTGGTACCAGATCCAGCTCAAGATCCGAGAGCTGTGGACCCTGCCCTACGGCGAGGGGCTCGTATGCTGGGGGGACGGCATCCAGGTCGCTCCGCCGAGCGGCCGGCTGCCCCTGCTGATGGGGGGACGCCACCGCATCGCCGGCACCACCCGCGCCTACTGGATGACCGACGAGGAGCTCGCGCTCTTCCGACGCTTCGCCGCCGGCTGCGCCATCGACTCGGCCCTGCTCGACGGCCCCGAGGCCGAGGCCGTGGAGGACTGCCGGGGCTTCCTGTCCGAGTGCCTGCGCCGCGGGATCCTCGTGCTGGAGTGAGGCTCAGCCCAGCTGCGCCCGGAAGTGCTCCGACTCCTCGGCCAGCTGCTCGACGTAGCCCCGCACCTGCTCTCGACGCTCCTCGGGCAGCTGCCCCAGATCTGAGATCAGGGCGTCGGGCACGTAGCGGAAGGACACGCTCACCCGGCGCACCTCGAAGTTGTCCAGCCGGCTCTTCAGCTCGGGCTCGCGGCCGCTGCGCACCCGCACGATGCGGTGGTAGAGCCGGTCCTTGAACTCGGGGCCGCTCAGGATCGTGACGGAGCGGTGGCGGGTCCAGACCCCCAGCTCGGGCTCGGGGGAGCGCTCGGGATCGAGGAACTCCAGCAGCCCCGGCTGGCCGATGCTGAACATGATCACCGGCCCGGGCTCGCCGTCCCGGTGCATGCGCAGGCGGGCGAAGTCGACCGGCACGCCCTGGCCCACCTCGCGGCCGTAGTAGTTGATCAGGCAGGTGTTCGGCAGCTCCGCCGGCGCCTCGGGCGGGGCCTCGCCGTGCCATTGGGCCAGCGGTTCGCGCAGGCGGTCCAGGATGCGGTCCATCACGGAGGGAAAGGGCTCCGCGCGCACGCAGCGATCCTCGCGGTGCTCCGGCTCGGCGTAGTAGCCGAGGCAGGCGAACTGCCAGGCGCCCAGCCAGTAGACGGGCCGGGTCAAGCGCCGGGCCCCGCCGCCGCTGCGCGCGTGCGCGCCCCCGCGGTGCCGGTGCTCCCAGAGCGGCAGCAGGGCGTCGAAGTAGGCGATCAGCTCGGCCCCCTCCTCCTTGCTGATGAAGTGGGGGAAGTAGGTGAAGCCGGGGCGCTCGATGGCGCGGCGCCCGTCTTGCGGATCAGCCACGGGGGGCCTCCAGCTGGTCTCGGAGGAAGGCGAGGCTGGCCGACGCGGCGGCGCGCAGGTGCCCCAGCTCGGTCTCGTCAGAGCGCGCGCGAGGCACGAAGCGGTGGTTGCCGTCCTCGAGCCAGTGGATCCGCAGGCAGGCAGGCAGGGGGCCGCAGCCCGCGAGCTCGGTGCGGCTGCCGTGGGCGTCCCGGCTGCCCTGCACGAGCAGGGTCGGCAGGTCGAGGCCGCGCAGAAGCTCCAGGCCTGGCCGATTCTTCGGTTCGCCGCGCGGGTGGACCGGGTAGCCGAAGAGCAGCAGGGCCAGGGGCCGGACCGTCTGGGCGAGGGTCACCGCGAGGCGCGCCCCGAGCGAGAAGCCGCCGAGCACGAGGCCCGGTCCAGCCAGATCCGCGAGCCAGCGCCGCTCCAACTCCTCGTCCGCGAGCGCGGGGTCCAGGGACCGACAAGTCACCCGAGCGCCCGCGGCTCGCAAGGCGGGCCCCAGCGCCTCCTGCAGCGGGTCTGACCCAGAACCCGGAAAGCCCAGGCTGAGGTGCAGCCCGTGAAGCTCGGGAAGCTCGGTCGACGTCGCGATGGTTCCGCTCCAGTCCGGGGTGCAAGGGACGCGGCAGGGTAGCGTGCTGGCTCGGGCGACCGCCCTGCCGGTTGCCTTGCTCCGCATCCCGCGAACCGCAACGAGCGCGTCGCAGGGCGCGTCCCCTCGACCGAGACCCCACCCCAGGGGATCCGGAGGTTCGAATGTCTGATCTGTTGGAAGCCCGCCTGCAAGCCCACTGGGCGGTGCAGCTCGCCAGCGCGCCCGGCACCACGCTGCTCGACGCCCGGGACGACTTCTCGCACACGAACCTGAGCTGGTCCCGCCCGCTTCAGGCCCTGGTCGGCCAGCCGGTGCGGGGGCTCAGCGCGGCGCTGCGCCTGGCGGACCTCACCCTGATCGTGGGGCAGCAGCAGCTCTCGCTGCCCGGCCGGACCTACGCCGAAGCGAGCACCTGGCTGGCGGAGCAGTTCGACGACGAGGTCCAGCGCTCGACCCACGAGATGCCCGAGCACGCCATCGCGGACGGCGCCGCCTTCGGTCGCCCGGAGGGCCTGGCCGAGCTCGCAGCCCACTTCGATCGCGCCGACGCCGCGCTGGCGGAGCTGGGCCACGCCGTGCGCTGCTGGCCCCACCACTTCGACATCGCCGCGCTTCAGGACCTGGGCGAGGGCCGCTCGGTCGGCACCGGCCTGTCCCCCGGAGACGGCAGCTACCCCGCTCCCTACTACTACGTCACGCCCTGGCCCTACCCCGCCGCCGAAAGCCTGCCGCCGCTGGCGCAGGGCAGCTGGCACACCGAAGGCTGGATCGGCGCCGTGCTGCCGGGCAGCGAGGCCCCCGAGGCCTTCCTGGCCGAGGCCGTCGGGGCCAGCAAGGTCCTGCTCGGAGCCTGAGGGCCGCGGCCCTCAGCCGAGGTTCAGGACGCCGCTGATCTCGGACAGACGCAAGGACGCCTGCTCGACGGCCCGCCGCAGCCCGGCGGCGTCCTCGGCCTCGCGCAGGCCCTCCAGCAGCTCGCCTCGCACGACCATCTGGCCGAGCTGCTCCATGAGCCAGAGCTGGGTCTGCCGGTCCCCCGGCGGGGCGATCACGGCGAGGACCACGTCGACCTTCGGCTTGCCGGGCGCCTGGAACTCCACGGGCTTCTCCGTGGTCACGACAGCCAGCGTGGTGGCCTTCAGCTTCCGCAACGTGGGCGCGGTCAGCGCCACGCCCTC
>JAJDAI010000456.1 GCA_029261955.1 Deltaproteobacteria bacterium
CAGCACGGCGCGCACGACCAGCGAGGCCTCCGTGCCGCCGTACTTCTTGTGGAAGACGTACTCGCGGTCGTCGCCGGACTCGCGCTCGACGATCAGCCGCTCGCCACCGGGAAAGGGAGGCTTCTCCTCGTCGGGGTAGTGGCGCCAGTGCAGGACCTGGACTTCGCTCCAGGCGACGCGATCACGGCGGAGGAGGCCGTCGGCGGCCAGGCCCGTCTCGTCGAGGATGTAGCGGTGCGGGCGGAGCAGGATGTGGTCGGCCAGGAAGCTGAGGATGAAGAGCCCCACCACGACCCAGCCCAGGATCCCCAGGTCCAGCGCCATGAGCACCGCGCCGCCCCCGAGGGCGGTGGCCCGGAGCACGTGCGCGCGCAGGCGGTTGCGGGCGTCCACCAGGCGGACGTTGATGGGCAGCTCGACGGCCGGCTCCAGCGCCAGCTCGGGGTCGTCGCTGGCGGGCAGCGAGGTGAGCGCCGGCCCCTCGGTCAGGAACCAGCGGATGCCCAGCCCCCCGAAGAACAGCCCGATGAGGGCGCAGACCGCGGCCAGCCAGAACCAGCCCTGGGCCATGCGGTCGGCCATCGTCAGCGCGGGCAGGAAGAGCAGCGCGGCGCCACCGATCACCAGGGCTGTGGCCTCGGCCAGGTCGGCGCGCGTGGCGCCGTCCGCTCGAAGGCTCATTGCTGGGCTTCGCGGGCCGCGCGTCGCTCGGCGAAGACCTGGGCGATCAGGGCCTTCATGGCGAGCCCGATGACGCGCACGGCCTCGCGGTGGTCCTCGAGCGGCTGGTTGTGCGGGTCGATGACGTGGTCCGCGTCCCCCTCCTGGAAGGCCCAGAGTCGGCGGAGCTTCGGCTCGCAGCTGGGGTCCAGCTCCAGCGCGACCTGCGCGTGCATCTCCTCCATCACCACCACGTAGTCGGCCCAGCCGAGCAGGGTGGGGGAGAGCGGCTTGCTGCGGTGCTCCCGCAGGTCGAAGTCGAGCTCCCGCATCGCGTCGGTGGTGAACGCGCCCGCCTCTGAGCCGTCCCAGCCGTGCGAGCCGGCGGAGTCGAGTTCGGCGGTGACGAAGCGGCTGCTCAGCAAGCGGTCGGCCCAGGCCATCGCGGCAGGGGACCGGTTGATGTTGGCGGTGCAGACGAACAGCCACCGCTGCGGGCGGAAGGCGGACATGCGCGAGGATACCAGCCGGGGGGGCCATCCCTGAGCAGCCCGGTATGGTTGCCCGATGATGACCCGCCTGCTCTTCGTGGATCTGCTCGCCGGCTGCGCGCCCGAGGGCACCTCCGGCACCGCCCAGCTGTCCATGACCGGGCCACCGGAGCTCAGCGAGGGTCGCTACGCGCTCTGGGCGGTGACCGGCGATGGCCCCCGTCTGGTGGGTACGACGCGGCGCGCGGACGCCAGCTTCTCCTTTGGGCTGGACCGGGACGACATCGCGGAGACGCTCGTGACCGTGGAGTTCGGGGACGCCACCCCGAGCGAGCCCTCCGAAGCCGTGATCCTCCAGGGCACGAACACCGAGCTGGCCTTCCCGGGCTCGCTGGAGGGGATCGCCGGTTCGGGCGTGCTCTTCACGCCGACCGACGCCCTCGCCAACGACGAGGCCGGCTTCTGGTTGAGCGAGGCCGCGACGCTGCCGGGGGTGCCCACGCTCGAGCTGCCCGAGCTGCCTGGCGGCTGGGGCTATGCCCTCTTCGTGCGGACCCAGGAGACCACCCTGTCGGCCGGCCCCCTGCCCGGGCCCTCGCCCTGCACGCACTGCGGTCCGCTGGACGATCCCGGCGTGCCCGGCATGGACCTGCTGGTGGACCTGCCCGGCCTGGATCCCGTCGATCTGACCGACGGTTCGAGCAGCGTCTTCGTGACGATCGAGCCACAGCTCGGTGACGGGGACCCGACCGGCGAGGGGCCCTTCGCAGCCGTGCTCTGGGAGGACTGGGCCGACGTGCAGCCTCTCGCCCAGCCCTTCGAGCTGGAGGCGGGCTCGCCCCTGCCCTTCGTCGGCCAGGTCTTCTACTCCCCTCCGTCCTGATACCGGGCAGGTCAGCGGCTACACTGCTTCGCCCTGCGGTCCGCCCGGCCGCTACGCGAGGATTCATGAGCGACGAGACAGACGGCGGGACCCCCGCCCCCAGCAAGCCGGCCGGCGGCAGCGACCGCAAGGAGCTCCACCGCCTGGTGGACGAGCTCCTGGACCACGTCACCCCCGATCAGCCCGAGCGCACGCGCCGCTTCGCGCACCAGCTGGTGTACGCAGCCACGCGCGCGGCCCAGAGCGAGGAGGACGTGCTCAACCTGAAGATCATGGCCCGCTCCCTCAAGGAGCTGGGCCGGGGCTTCAAGGCCTTCGCCCCCTACTCGGACGTGCGCAAGATCGCCGTCTTCGGCTCCGCGCGCAGCAAGCCGGAGTCGGACGAATACCAGATGGCCGTCGAGTGCAGCCGCATGCTGGCCGAGCACGACTACATGGTCGTGACCGGCGCCGGCCCCGGCATCATGGAGGCGGCCAACAAGGGCGCCGGCCGCGACATGTCCTTCGGCGTGAACATCTGGCTGCCCTTCGAGCAGCGCGCCAACAAGTTCATCGACGGCGACCCCAAGCTGGTGGAGTTCCGATACTTCTTCACGCGCAAGGTCGTCTTCGTGAAGGAGACCGACGGCGTCATCCTCTTCCCCGGCGGCTTCGGCACGCACGACGAGGGCTTCGAGACGCTGACCCTGGTCCAGACGGGCAAGACCGAGCCCCGGCCCATCGTGATGATCGAGCCGCCCGGATCCACCTACTGGGAGGACTGGGACGCCTACATCCGCAAGTCGCTGCTGGGTCGTGGGCTCATCTCCGAGGACGACCTGGGGCTCTACACGATCGTGAAGACGCCCGAGGAGGCCGTGGCCCAGATCGAGCGCTTCTACCGGAACTTCCACAGCATCCGGTACGTCGACGGGCACCTCATCATCCGCCTCCAGCACGCCCCGACCGAGCTGCTCATGGAGAAGCTCAACGGCGAGTTCCAGGACATCCTCAAGTCCGGCGCCATCGAGGTCTGCGCGGCCCACCCCCTGGAGGCCGACGAGCCCGAGGTGGCCGACCTGCACCGCATCCGCCTGCACTTCGATCAGCGACACCTCGGGCGGCTCCGAAGCCTGATCGACGTGCTCACCGCGGCCGTGACGCCCGACCAGGCGGCCACCGGCATCGCCTTCAAGCCCGTGCACCGCATCACCGCGCTGGCGAGCGAGCTGAATGACGAAGACTTCGAGACCTGATCACTCGGGCGGCGTGCCCGCCCGGGTGCCTGACCCGCCGCCCGAAGGCGACGTGCCCGGCTACAAGCGCGCCTGGCGCTGGTGGCTGACGAAGGCGGTGGTGATCGGGGCGAAGCAGAACCGCGTCTTCGCGTGGCTGGCCTTCTACGGCGGCTTGTCCTTTGTCGGCTACTGGTTCCGCTGGACGAAGCAGGACCGGCTGGATCGCGGGGTCAAGCCCGTGGGCGAGACCGGCTGGAAGGAGCGGGACAAGCCCATCGACGTCGATCCCCGCGCCGCGCGGAGGCCCTTCTGATGACGTGGATCCTCGGGATCTCGTGCTTCTATCACGACTCTGCAGCCGCCCTGCTCAAGGACGGCGTGCTCGTGGCGGCGGCATCGGAGGAGCGCTTCACCCGCATCAAGCACGACCCGGGCTTCCCCCGGAACGCCATCGACTTCGTGCTCGGCGTGGGCGGCATCACGATCGAGGAGGTCGATCACCTCGCCTTCTACGACAAGCCGATGCTCAAGCTCGAGCGCATCCTGCTCTCGCACCTGCAGAGCTTCCCGAAGAGCAAGGCCCAGTTCATCGCCGCCATCCCCTTGTGGATGAAGGAGAAGATCTCCATCCGCCGGGTCGTCGGCAAGGAGCTGAACTGGAAGCGCAAGCCGGTGCTCTTCGCCGAGCACCACGTGTCCCACGGCGCCTCGTCCTTCTTCAGCTCGCCCTTCGAAGAGGCCGCGATCCTCACGGTGGATGGGGTCGGCGAGTGGGCCACGGCGACGCAGGGCGTGGGCCGCGGCAACACCATCGAGCTCTTCGGCGAGATCCGCTTCCCGCACTCCCTGGGCCTGCTGTACTCCGCCGTGACGGGCTACCTGGGCTTCAAGGTCAACTCGGCCGAGTACAAGGTCATGGGCCTGGCGCCCTACGGCGAGCCCACCTACGTCGACAAGCTGAAGCAGGTCATCGACATCGCAGAGGACGGCTCCTTCCGTCTGAACATGGACTACTTCGACTTCGACTTCGGCATGCGGATGACGAACGAGGCCTTCTTCGAGCTGATGGGCTCGGAGCCTCGGGAGCCCGAGGCGGAGGTCGAGCAGCACCACAAGGACGTGGCGCGCTCGGTCCAGGAGATCGTCAACGAGATCATGGTCAAGCAGGCCCGCGCGCTTCAGAAGAAGACCGGCCTGAAGAACCTCTGCCTCGCGGGCGGCGTGGCCCTGAACTGCGTGGCCAACGGGCACGTGCTGCGGGAGTCGGGCTTCGAGCGTGTCTTCGCGCAGCCGGCGGCCGGCGACGCGGGCGGTGCCCTGGGCTGTGCGCTGTGGGTGCACTGCATGGTGCTGGGCAACGACCGGACCTGGGTCATGGACCGCGCGGACTGGGGGCCGGGCTTCACGGACGAGGCCATCGAGGCCGTGCTCGAGCACTACGGCGCGACGTGGACGCGCGTGGAGGACGACGCGGAGCTGTGCCGGGTCGCCAGCTCCGAGATCGCGGACGAGAAGGTCGTCGGCTGGTTCCAGGGACGCATGGAGTACGGCCCGCGCGCGCTGGGCAACCGGTCGATCCTCGGGGACCCGCGGGTGCTCGACATGCGCGACCGCATCAACATCAAGATCAAGTTCCGCGAGGGCTTCCGTCCCTTCGCGCCCTCGGTGCTCGCCGAGAAGGCGGGCGACTGGTTCGACCTGCGGGGGCACGACTCGCCCTTCATGCTGCTGGTCGCGGACGTGCACGAGGCGAAGCGCACGGTGCCGGCGATCACGCACGTGGACGGCTCCGCGCGCGTGCAGACGGTCACCGCCGAGGCGACGCCGCTGTACCACCAGCTCCTGAGCGAGTTCGAGGCCCAGACGGGCTGCCCGATGGTCATCAACACCAGCTTCAACGTGCGGGGCGAGCCCATCGTCTGCACGCCCGAGGACGCATTCCAGTGCTTCATCCGAACGCACATGGACACGCTGGTCATCGGCTCGTACGTCTTGAGGAAGCAGGACCAGCGCGACTACCCGGAGATCGGCGACGCGCGCGAGGCCTTCCCCCTGGACTGAGGATCGTGTGGAGCTGAACCCCTTCGAGCGGCTCGTGTTGAAGCTGACGGACGACGGCGCGGGCGCGCGCCTCGCCGAGTACGGCCCGTCGGGCGCGCAGGTGCAGCTGGCGGACGGCAGCTTCCTCCTGGTGCTTCACTCGGGCCGGGGTGATCTGCCCCGCGTGG
>JAJDAI010000457.1 GCA_029261955.1 Deltaproteobacteria bacterium
GAGCCGACCTGCCTCGCCAGATCCGCCGCCTCGGGGCCCTCGATGACGCCCGAACCGACGAGGTCCGAGAGCAGCCGGATGCTGCCCAGGCCGGAGCCCACCTCGTCGTGCAGATCCATGGCCACGCGCGTGCGCACGCGCTCGAGCCCCACCAGGAAGGCGAGCCGCGCCCGGAAGGCGACGAGGGCGAGCAGCCCCAGCACCGCCGTGAGGCCCAGCAGGAAGGCCGGGCGCAGGTACCAGGGGCGCGGCGCCGCGTAGTCCAGGTGGGCGGGCGCGGACCAGCGGCTGCCGTCGAGGGAGGCCTGGACCTCCAGGCGGTGGGAGCCGGGCCGGTGCTCGACCAGCTGGAACCAGGGTCGCGGCATGGGGCCCGACCAGGCGGCGCCGTCGAGCCGCCAGCGGTAGACCAGCCGCTCGGGCGAGCGGTAGGAGAGCCCGGCGAAGCGCAGCTCCAGATCCGAGCCGGGGGACGGCAGCTGCACGAGCGAGTCGACGGCCTGGCGCACGCCGCCGACGTGCACGTCGACCAGGCGGATCGGGGGAGGTGGAGCCTCGCCCCTCGACCGGGACACGCGCTGCAGCCCCGCCGCGCCGGCCAGCCAGAGGCTCTCGCCGTCGTCCAGCACGTCCATGATCGCGCCGGGAAGCAGGCCGTCGGCGCCGCTGAGCTCGTCCACGATCCGGAAGCCGCGCTCCGGGTCCTCCTCGATGCGAGCCGCGAGCCCGTGGCCCACGATCCAGAGGTCCCCGCCCGTGCGCACGAGGTTCGAGAGGTGCAGGTGGGGCAGATCGTCCGAGCCGGCCAGGCGCTGCCAGCCCTCGTCCCACGCGTAGAGGCCGCCCGGGACCCCCGCCGTCCAGATGCGTCCGCCCGCCGACTCCACCACGGCGAGCAGGCCCTCGTTCCCCTCCAGGGTCTCGCAGGACCACTCGGCGGCGTCGGATCGAACCGCGTCCGCGTCCGCGTGGCAGATGCCCGCCCCCCCGGCGACCCAGAGCCGCCCAGTCGAGTCCTCGAGGCCATGCCGACCGAGCGGCGAGTTGCGCAGAGCCGGCGGCAGGGCGGCCCGGCGCAGCGGGGCACCGTCGCTCCGGGTCTCGAAGAGCCCACCGGGCAGGATCAGCCAGACGGAGCCGGCAGCCGAGGACGCGCAGCCCTCGGCGTGAGCCGTCGCGCCCTCGATGGGGTAGCGCCGGATGCCCCCCCCGGGTTCCAGGCCCAGCACGGCCCCGATCCAGGGGCCCCCGTCCACCGGCTCCGCGCCGACGCTCCAGACGAGCCCCGCGCCATCGCGGCAGAGCCGCCCGAGGAGCTGGGCCCCCTGGAAGGAGCTCAGGGACTCCGCCGCCGCATCGAAGCGCGCGTGCCCGGCCCAGGTCGACACCAGGACATCGTCTCCCTGCCGCGCCAGGAAGCGCGCGTGCCGCCCGGGCAGGCCGTCGCGCTCGGTCCAGGCCTGGGTCTCGGGTTCGGGAAACTGGTGCAGACCGTGGAAGCTGCCCAGCCAGAGCGAGCCCTCGCGGTCCACCAGGAGCGGGCCGCCGCTGCTGACCCCCTCCCCGCCTTCGAGGCTCCGTGGGACGCGCCCTTCCTGGAAGCCGCGCAGCCGGCGGTCCTGCGAGGCCCACAGCACGCCGTCGCGCCAGGCCACGCCCATGCCGCGGCCCTCGGCGTCCGGGCCCCAGCGATGCGGTCCGTCGGCTCGGGAGGACCAGGGCCGACCCCAGCCCGTGATCGCGTGCACGCCCTCGCCGCCCACCGCGTGCACCGCCCCCTCGACGGGCAGCAGCAGCTGCGGTTCGCCGCCGAGCCGCCAGACGCCCGCGGGGCTCAAGCCGAGGGGGCCGGCCCCGTCAGAGACCACGCGGTAGAGGCCCGGCGGCGCGGCCAGCTCGCTCCAGTCGCCGTCCCGCTGCCAGAGCTGCTCGCCGAAGAGCGCCAGGAGCCGGTCCCCGTGCCAGGCCACGCTGCGCGCGGTCCCCGTGGCCTCGGGGGGGGTCAGCGGCAGCGCCTGCTCGCCCCGGATCTCCCAGGCCCGCCCGCCGTACTCGACGAGGGCCACGCCCGGCCCGGCCGCGATCTGGTTCACCTGGAGCCGCAGCGTCTCCGGCGCGATGGCCTGCACCCGCTCGCCGTCGTAGCGCGCCAGCCCCACCGCCGTGCCGATCCACAGGAAGCCCGCGTCGTCCTGCCCGAGGGACTGGACGTGATCCACGGGCAGGCCATCGGCGCGGGTCAGATCGCGCTGCAGGCGCTCGGTCGCCAGGGCGGGGACCGCGAGGCACAGCAGCATCAGGAGGAGCAGGGCACGCATCGGGCGCGGAGGATGGCACGCCATGTCGCACGGGTGTGCGATGGCCTCCGCTCCGCGGACGGGGCACCCTGGAGGCATGAGGGTTGCACTCGTCGATGATGACCGCCGCTACCGCGAGGGCGTGGCGTTGCTCCTGAGCCGAAGCCCGGGCTTCGAGGTGGTCGATTCCTTCGGCGACGCCTTCTTCGCCGTGGCGGCGGCGGCCGAGGCGGGCG
>JAJDAI010000458.1 GCA_029261955.1 Deltaproteobacteria bacterium
CTCCTCGAGCTCCTCGCGCTGGGTGCGGATGCTCGCGTCGAGGGGCGGGATGACCGGGGGCGGTGTCAGGCCCGCGGCGCGGGGGGCGGGGGGCGGTGCAGGCCGGCGCGGCTTGGGTGCGGGAGCGGCCGGCGGGGGAGCAGGCGCGGCGGGCGGCGGCGTCGCAGCCTTCGGCGCGGCGGGGGCAGGGCTCGGCGCGGTCGGGGCGGCGCTCGGCGGCGCGGGCGCAGCGGCGGGCACGGCGAGCTGGGAGGCAGCGTCGGCCGGGCCGACACCGCGCTTCGCCAACTCGGCGCGAACCTCGGGCGGGTACGAGATCGTGATGACCGTGCCGCAGGTGCAGCGGTACTTCTTGCCTTCGGCAGGCAAGGGCGACTGCATGCGGTACACGGCGTCGCAGCTGGGGCAACGCGTTCGCAGGATCATGAAGGGTGCCGTGCTCCGGGGGGGGCGAGGGCTTTCTAGTGACGGCCCCCCTCGAAGTCAATGATTCAGCCGCCACGATCCATCCCGGCCGGCCCAACAGGCTCAGTGCTCTCCATTCCCTTCGCTCGCGCGGGGAACATCGGCCGCAGCCGGCGGGTCCGGACCCTTGCGGATCCGCGGGTCGACACCCAAGATCCCCGAACGACACAGCGAAAGGCGCGCATGGCTTCGACGACTTGGACCCTCGCTGCCCCGGTACGCCCGGCAACAACAGGAACGCCCATGAAGAAGAAGCTGCTCATCGCGCTCTTTGTCGGTCTGCTCATCGGTGCAGGGGCGGCGATCCTCAGCTCGCAGCGTGGGCCGGAGCAACTCGCGGCCGGGGGCTCGCCCTTCCAGCTCGTCTCCCAACACTTCGGCACCGACGAGTACGAGCTCAGCGAGCTGCGCTACTTCCGCCTCGCCGCCGCCAAGGTCAACGCCGAGTACGTCGATCCGACGCGCGTCGAGCCCGACCAGATGCTGCGCAAGTCCCTGGACCGCGTGGCGCGCATCGTCCCGCAGTTCCTCTGGGAGCGCGATGACGGCAGCAGCACGCTCCACCTGACCATGGGCAGCGACAGCACCGACCTGGTGGCCCCGCGCGTGGACAGCGTCGCCGAGCTCAACGGCGTGCTGACCGAGGTCGCCAGCTTCGTGGACTCCCACCTCGACGACGAGTGCGAGCGCCCGAGCGTCGAGTACGCCTTGATGAACGGCATGCTCGAGACCCTGGACCCGCACTCGGTCTACATCGAGCCGGACGCCTACAAGGAGATGTCGATCACGAACCGGGGCCACTTCGGCGGCCTGGGGATCACCATCGGCATCCGGGACAACCGCCTCACCATCCTCTACCCGCTCAAGGACACCCCGGCCTGGCGCGCCAAGCTCAAGGCCGGCGACCGCAACGACCGCATCGGGCCGGAGTCGACGGTCAACATGACCCTCCAGGAGGCCGTCTCGAAGCTGCGCGGCAAGGAGGGCACCCAGGTCACGATCACGGTCTCCGACGACGACGGCCCGGACCGTGAGGTCACGGTGACCCGCGCGCGCATCTCCGTGCCCTCCGTCGAGGCGGCCTACGCCGGCGATGGGGTCGGCTTCATTCAGGTCACCCACTTCGCGCAAGAGACCTTCGACCGCATCTCGACCTCCATCGACGAGTTGACCGACCAGGCGGTCGCGGACAAGCAGGGTGGCCTGCGCGGCCTCGTGCTCGACCTGCGCCAGAACCCGGGCGGCTACCTTCAGCAGGCCATCGAGGTGGCGGACAAGTTCCTGAAGTCCGGCGTCATCGTGTCCACCGAGCTGCTCGCCAACCGCGAGAAGGAGGCGAACTACGCCCGCAAGTTCGGCACGGAGGACGAGCTTCCCCTGGTCGTGCTCGTCGACGAGGGCTCGGCCTCCGCTTCGGAGATCGTCGCCGGGGCGCTCAAGCGCCAGGACCGCGCCGTCATCATGGGCGTGCGGACCTTCGGCAAGGGCTCCGTGCAGAACCTCTACGACCGCGACTTCCACGACGGCGCGCTCAAGCTGACCATCGCGCAGTACCTGACGCCCGGAGACCACAGCATCCAGGGTGTCGGCATCACGCCGGACATCGAGCTGCGGCCGGCGCAGGTCTCCACGAAGGACGGCGAGGACCTCGTCCGCCTCTACTGGCAGGACTTCCAGCTCCGCGAGGAAGACCTCGACAACCCCTTCGAGTGGGGCACGGACGACGACCAGGCCGGCCGCTTCGTCGCCGTCTACGCCTGCCCGGAGTGCTGGGACCAGAGCGATCGTGACAGCGAGGAGGGCCCCGAGGACCACCTGACGGACTTCGAAGTCCAGGCCGCCAAGTCGCTCATCCTGGCCAACCCCACGAACAAGCGCAGCGACATGCTCGAGGGCGTCGAGGAGACGCTGGGCGAGGTCTTCGCCCAGCGCGAGCAGCAGCTCATCGAGCAGCTCGCCGGCATCGGCGTGGATTGGGCACCCGCCCCGGCTGAGTCGGCCACCGGCAAGGTCTCGGCCTCGGTGCAGCTGGACATCGGCAGCGACAACGGCCTGCTCATCCCCGGCGTGCGCACGCCGGTGACCCTGAAGGTGTCGAACACGGGCAGCGAGCCCCTCTGGCGCCTGCGGGCCGTCACCGAGGGCGACATGATGCGCGGCGACGAGTACTTCTTCGGCAAGCTGGCCCCCGGCGAGGAGCGCGAATTCACGGTCTCCGTCGAGCCCCCGACCTGGCTGCACGCCCGGACCGAGGAGGTCACCTGGCACTTCTTCACCGACGGGGGAGAGCCGCCGGCACCCTTCGTTGGCCGCCTCCAGGTGGAGGAGGTCCCGCACCCGCGCTTCGCCTACTCCTGGCAGGTCGTGGACGATGGCAGCGGGCAGTCCCGCGGCAACGGCGACGGCCTGGTGCAGGCCGGCGAAGCCATCGATCTGCTCGTCGACATCAAGAACATCGGGGCGGGCTCCACCTCGGGCATCTGGATGGCCGAGCGTGACGGCACCGAGTTGGAGCCTCAAGGCTTCGTGCG
>JAJDAI010000459.1 GCA_029261955.1 Deltaproteobacteria bacterium
GATCGAGGGACGCGACGGCGCGATCGCGCAGGTCGAGCAACCTCAGGACCTCGCCGGTCGCACCGGAGTCGAACTGGTGGGCCGCGGCCTCCAACAGGGGCGCCAGCGCCGCCTCGGGCTGGCCCGCCTCGATGCGGTGCAGCCCCACCCGGCCCAGGACCTGGCGGGCTCCCGCCCCATGCACCACCTCCAGAGCCCGCGCGCAGGCCTCGTGCACCCGGGCCCGACGTCCCCCTTCATCCCGGGTGCGGTCGATGCTCTCGACGAGCAGCCCGTGCACGAAGGCCCAGCTCGTCCGCTCGCGTACCAACAGGCCGCGGCGGACGAGGCCCTCCATCAAGCCGGGCTCGAAGGACAGACCAGCCTGCACGCAGGCGGCGCGCAGCTCGCGGGCGGAGGCGGGGCTGCCCAAGGCCGCCGCGAGCTCGAGCTGCACCAGCGCGTCGGCGGGCAGCGCCGACAGGGCGGCTCGGATCGGCCCCTGGAAGAGCTCGTGGATGCTGTCCGGCAGGCTGAACTCGACGCCCTCGGCCAGCTCGAAGCCGCGCGGCGTGGGCAGGAGCACCTGCTGAGCCACCCAATCCCCCACGAGCTGCACGGCGAAGAGGGGGTTGCCGGCGGCCCGCGAGGCGACCTGATCGGCCAGGTCCCCCGTCAGGTGCAGCAGGTCCGTGATGAGGCCGCGGATCGGGGCGGGCGACAGGGGCGGCACCGAGCGCACGGTGCTCATCGGCAGGCCGCGGAGCGCGTCGATCTGGGCTCCCAGGGGACCGTCGGGCACACCCGCGTCGGGGCGCAGGGTGGCCAGGATCAGCACCGGGGCCGGGTTCGTCTCCTGCCGCCGCGCGTACCAGAGCAGGAAGGAGAGGGCCTCTGCGGACCACTGGATGTCGTCCACCCACAGGATGACGGGCCGCTCCCGGGCCTCCCGCGCGACGAATCGAGCGAGGGCCGCGAAGCGTTCCTCGTCGTTGGACATCCGCGTCCCCTCCACGCCGCCCAGGGCCTGCTCGCTGCCCGGCAGGGCCAGCTCCACCAGGCCGCGCCACTCACCGGGGTCGTCGATCCCCTGGCTCATCAGGCGCGCTTCGACGGCCTCGGCCACGGACTCCACCGCCGCGCGGGTCCGGAGGGCGCGCCGGAGCATGGGCGCGAAACCGGAGCCCGCGCCGCCGTGGGGGTCGTGCACCGCCTCGAGCGCTGTGGCAGCGCCCAGCTCCACCGCCCGCTCCACCAGCCAGCGCGCGAGGCCCGTCTTTCCGACCCCCTGCGCCCCCTCCAGCAAGACCAGCCGCGCCCGACGGTCCCGATCGACCCGCCGGAGCTCCGCCCACAGGAGCTCCTGCTCGGGCTCGCGACCGACCAGCGGAAGCCGGCGCAGGCCGAACAGCCCGAGGCCAGCGCCCAGCAGCGGCGGGGCGGGGATCGGTTCCTTCCGACGCCAGCTCTGAGGGACGGGCGCGCGGCGCGCGGGGGCCCGGGTGGCGCCCCGAGGCGCAGAGCAGGTGACAGGGGGATCGAGCACCTGGGTCTTCGCCGCGGCGTCCGCTGCGGAGCGGGGGGCAGCGGACACCGAGCCGCTCGCCTCGCCCAGGGCCTCGAGGGCCCAGACGGCGTCTGCCGCGCAGACAAAGCGGTCCGAGGGCTGCTTCTCCAGCAGGCGCCGCAGCCAGACCTCGAAGCCGGGAGGCACCGGCACCATCGGGACCAGGCGGGACGGCGGCCGCAGCACCTGGGCCTCCAGCAGCGCTTCGACGGTCTTCGCGCGGAAGAGCGTGCGGCCGGTGCTGAGCTTCCAGGCCAGGCAGCCGAGCGCGTACAGGTCCGTGGCCGGGCCGATCTGGTGTTCGTCGCTCAGGACCTGCTCGGGCGCCATGTAGTGGGGCGTGCCGAGCAGCGAGGGCTTGCCCTCCCCTCCCCGGTCCACGTCCAGGCGGTAGGCGGCGCCGAAGTCCGCGAGCTTGAGGCCGCGGCGCAGATCCCCCGGCCCGGAGACGAGCACGTTGCCGGGCTTGAGATCGCGGTGGATCAGCCCGCGGGAGTGGGCATGGCCGAGGGCGGCGAGCACGGTGCTCAGGCTGTCGCGCAGCTCGGGCCAGGTGCGCGGCATGGCGGTCCGCAGCGTGCCGCCAGTCGCCAGCTCCATGACCAGGTAGGGGCTGCCGGCGAGGAGCCGTCCCTCGAGGGCGCGCTCGGCCTGCTCGTCGATCACCCCGTGGTCGAAGATGTGCACGATGGAGGGGTGGTGCATGCGCGCGACGGCGTTCACCTCGTCAGCGAAGGCAGCCTGGTGCCAGGGCGTGCGGCCGTGCTCCGCCGTGACCGCCTTGATCGCGACCGGCAGGCCGCTGGCCACGTGCCGCCCGAGCCAGACCTCGCCCATGCCGCCCTTGCCGAGTGGCTTGTGCGCTTCGAAGGAGCCGAGGCGGGCCGCCCCGGGGCTCACGAGGGGGCCCTGCGGTCGGGCGGGACCGAGAGGGGGACGAGCAGATCGAGACGAAACATCCGGTTCCCGGCTCCTTGCGGCCGAATGCTAGGCGATGGACGGCGGGCGCTGCTCGGGTTGCACTTCGCCCGCCTGGGGCGCGGAGCGGAGGGGGCTGGTCTAGCCTCGCCGGACAGATCGGGACAGATCGGGACACAAGCGGACAGGTCGGGACACACCCGGACAGCGGCGCATCGGTCATCAGGGCCGACGTCGGGCGATCGGGCGGTTGGCACCCTTCGTGGAAGAGGAAGCGGCATGGCGAGATCGAAGGTCCAATACGGCTGCACGGGCTGCGGCTTCATCTCCGCGAAATGGCTGGGTCGCTGCCCGGACTGCGGCGAGTGGAACACGCTCATCGAGCAGCGGAACGAGGCCACCGATCGGTCCATCCGCAAGCGCGGCCCCGAGGCGGGGGAAGGCAGCCCCGTGCCCATCACGCAGCTGGGCGACGACACGGTGGAGCGCCGCATCGAGAGCCGCATCGGGGAGTTCGACCGCATCCTGGGTGGCGGGCTGGTCCCGGGCAGCGTGACGCTGATCGGCGGACCGCCCGGGGTGGGCAAGTCCACCCTGCTGATGCAGGTCGCGCTCGGGCTGTCCCAGTCCGGCGTGCGCGTGCTGTACGCGTCGGGCGAGGAGTCCGTGGCGCAGGTGCGCCGCCGCGCGAAGCGGCTGGGCAAGCTGGACGACCGCCTCTTCCTGGTCGCGGAGACGGACCTGGAGCGCATCCTCGACGGCTCGGCGCGGGTGGAGCCGACCGTGCTGATCGTCGACTCCGTGCAGACGATCTTCGCGCCGGCCCTCGGCGGCACGCCGGGCAACGTCAGCCAGGTGCGCGAGGTCGCGTCGCGGCTCGTGCTGCACGCGAAGTCCGCGGGCCGCAGCGTGCTGCTCGTGGGCCACGTCACGAAGGACGGCTCCCTCGCCGGGCCGAAGACCCTGGAGCACGTCGTCGACGCGGTCGTCTACTTCGAGGGGGACGCGAACCCGCCCTACCGGGTGCTGCGCGCGCAGAAGAACCGCTTCGGCGCGACAGGCGAGCTCGGGCTCTTCGAGATGACCAACGAGGGCTTGATGGAGGTGAGCGAGCCGTCGATGGCGCTGCTCGCGGACCGGCCCACCGAGCGGCCCGGCACCGTGGTGACGGCGTCCATGGAAGGCACCCGCTGCCTGCTCCTCGAGATCCAGGCCCTGGTGGCGCCCGGCTACCCCGGCTCGACCCGGCGCACCGCGCTCGGGGTGGACGGCGGCCGCTTGGCGATGCTCGTGGCGGTGCTGGGCAAGGCCGAGTTCACGCTGCACGACAAGGACGTCTACGTGAACGTGGTCGGCGGGGTGCGCGTGACCGAGACGGCGGCGGACCTCGCGGTCTGCGCGGCGATCGTCGGCTCCCTCATGGGCAAGCCCCTGAGCAACGACTGGCTGGTGCTGGGCGAGGTGGGGCTGACGGGTGAGACCCGCCGCGTCGCCCGCCTGGACCAGCGGCTCGCCGAGGCACACCGGCACGGCTTCAAGAAGGTGCTGGTGCCGAAGCCGCCCGCCGCCTTCCAGGCGCCCACGGGCATGACCGTGGTGGGCGTGACGTCCCTGGAGCAGGCGATGCAGGAGCTGTTCTTCGGGTAGGGCGGCCACCCCCGCTAGACCATCCCGACCAAGGCGAGGCCGAGGCAGCCGACGACCATGCCCACCTCGAGCCGGGGCACGGCGGCGCTGGGCACGAAGGCCCGCACGCGGTCGCCCACGAGGTTGCCCAGCGCCACGCAGAGCGCGGCGACGAGTCCCCAGCCCAGCACCTCGGGGTCGAAGACACCGCCCAGCCCGTAGCCGCCGATGCGGGCGATGTGCACGCTCGCGGCGCCCACCGCCCCCGTGGCCACGTACTGCCGGCCCGACAGGCCCGAGGCGAGCAGCAGCGGGGCCGCGATCAGGCCGCCTCCGCCGCTGGTCCCGGTGACGAAGCCCGCGATCGCACCGCCGGGCACGAGCGAGGCCCGCGGCGGCTGCCAGCTCAGGCGGAAGAGAACCTTGCAGGCCGCAACGATCGCGACC
>JAJDAI010000460.1 GCA_029261955.1 Deltaproteobacteria bacterium
ATCGAAGCGCCAGAAGGGCGCGTCCGCGCCGTAGCTCCAGGTTTCGAGGTAGGCGGCGGGGGCCAGCGGCTGATCCGGTTCGCCGATGAAGGTGCCGAAAGCGCCCGAGAAATCGATGTACGAGATGCCCTCGGCCTGCACGACGTTGGTCAGGTTGAAGAGCCCGATGACGTCGGCGAGGGGATCGGGGGGCGTGGCGTCGTCGTCGTCCTGGCTGACGTCGTCGTCGTCGATGGAGGAGGAGTCGTCGTCGTCCCCCTGCGGGCAGCCGGCCAGCAAGATGACGGCGAGGACGGCGGTGTGCCACGCTCTCACGGCTGGAATCCTGCCCTGCCAGGCGTCCCCGTACAAGGAGCGAGCCGTGCCTCGTCTGCTGATTCTGTTGTCCGTCGTTCTGTTCACCACGGGTTGCATGACCCCCGAGCAGCGCATGATCCGCACCGTGGAGCGCCACATGGAGCGGCAGGCCTGGGACGACGCGCTCACCTACCTGGAGGGCTACCTGGGCAAGCGCACGGACTCGCTGGTGGGTTGGCGCTACCGGGTGCTGATCCGGTTGGAGCAAGGCGAGCGGGCGCTGGCGGCGGGGGAGTACGCGGACCTGAACGCCGCGCTGGCGCGCCACGAACCGGCGGTGCTGAGGGAGGTCGTGCTCGGCAGCGGTGGACGCTGGCTGCTGTCCGACTACAAGGCGCTCGCGCGTTGTGCGCCGGAGGGTGTGGCCGACGTCGCGCTCTTCACCGACCTGCTCGAAGCGAAGCACCTGGGCATCGGCTCGATGACGAAGGTCGCCATCGCGGACGACCAGATCGCCGCCGTGATCGCCGCGCTGCCGGGGCGCCTGCCAGCGGCGGAGACCTGGCCGTTGGTCCAGCGCTTCACCGTGAACCCGTCCCCGGGCGTGCAGGCGCGGCTCGTCGCGGCGGCCGGCCGGCACCTGGCCGACGGCTCGCTGTCCACGGAGGCGTCCTTCGAGGCGCTCGCCGTGCTCCAGCAGGCGGCTCGATCGCCCCAGGCCGAGATGCGGGAGGCCGCCCTGCTCGCCAGCCTCTCCTTGCCCGCCGGGCCGGGGCAGGGGACCTACGTCGGCGGCCTCGTCACCGCCTTCAACAGCGTGGGCGACGTGCCGCGCGCCATCAGCCTGTTCCGCCTCGGGCCGGGAGGCGCCGGACCGGCCGGGTGGACGAAGGATCTGCTCCTGCTCTGGCGCGCCGACTCGGGTGCCCTGGGCTCCGCAGCCGTCTCCCTGTCGCTGGAGCGCGAGCCCAACGCCGCCTTGAGCCGGGCCCTGGAACGGCGGGTCGTGACCGAGCCGCAGGGCACGCTGGCCGCGTTCAGCGCCGGAGCCACCCACCCCCCGCGCGTCGAGGAGGTCTACGCGGCCGCCTCGGCCGAGCAGCGACGGATCTGGGCCCCGGCCTTCGTGCGCAGCGCCTCTCCGGATCGCGTGCTCTGGGCGAAGCGGGCCTTCGCCGACTCGGACGCGCTCGTGACCCGCGCGGCGGCCGACGCCCTCGCCATCCCCGGGGTGGGCGACGATCCGCTGATCGACCCGCTGCTCGAGGCCGCCATGAACTCGGCCGACCCGGCGACCCGCGCGGCAGCGGCCCGGGCGGCGGTGATCCGCGGGGCCTCGGGCCTGTCCCTGCCCGTTGAGGGCCTGTTCGCGCGCGGCGACGACCGCGTCACGAACGACGTGCTGACGGCGCTGGTGGAGACCGGCGGCGCTGGCTTCGACGGGGTGGTGGCGGCGGGCCTGCGGTCCGAGCTGCCCATGGTCCGCGAGCTGGCGGTCGACGCCGCGGCGGCGTCCTGCTCGGCCGGCAACAAGGAGCTGATGGCGACGCTGCTGGGCGACGACGATCCGCACGTCGCGGTGCGCGCGGCCTCGGCGCTCTACCTGCTGGTGGGCTCGAAGTAGCGGCTCAGAGCACGGTCAGCGAGGTCCCGAACATCGCGCGCAGGCGCTTCTGGAGATCGGCCAGGTCCTTCGGGGCCTTGACCGGCAGGAAGCGGTCGCGGCTGACCTCGATGCAGCCGAAGTCCAGGAACCAGCTGGCCTGCCCCACGAGGCGCTCGAACTGCACGACGGGCTCGCCGTCTGCCTTCTTCTGCACGGCGTACCAGCGCAGCGGGAAGTCGCGGTCCAGGGCGTCCATGCGGAACCAGAGCGTGTTGGTGTTGAAGACCGGCACGCTGTCCTGGTCGAAGTCCTCGGGGAAGGCGAAGCCCTCGACGATCTGGAGCCGCCCGTCCACCTCGGCCGGCGCGCCGCCGACGTCGCCCTGGAGCTTCGGCGCGACCTCGGCCGCCATCTCGTGGCCGCTCGCCGCGAAGGCGCCGACCAGGGCTGCGTCCAGCGCGGCACCCAGGTTGTCGACGTTGGCCATGAGCAGGTACTCGGCTCCCAGCTCCCGGGCCCAGGCGAGCGCGCCCGAGTCGCGCAGGCAGGGCAGCAGGTCGCCGTGGCCGGGGCCGTAGACCGAGATGTCGCCGGCCTCGTCGCGGTAGAGGCTGCCGTCGGGCCGGATGCGGGGCGCGCCGGTCTGGATGAAGGAGCGCACCCGCGCGGGGTCCAGGCCGAAGAAGCCGTACTCCACCAGGTGCTCGGTGGTCGCGGCGTCGGTCGCCCGGGAGTTCATGATCAGCAGCGGTGGGCTCCTGCCCAGCTCCCCGCCGAGCTTCGCCAGCCGCTCGCCCTGGAGGCGCAGGAAGGACTTGCCGGGCAGCGCGTCGACCACGCCCTTCACCCGCCCGCCGAAGCGCGTGGCCATGCCGCCGTTGAGCACGACGAGCGCGACCTTGCCCGCGTCCAGCAGCTGCCGACCGGCGTCCCGCAGCGCGTCGCCCTGCATGGTGCCGACAGGGGCGATTCGCTGGATGGAGCCTGCCCCCGGGGGTGCGACCGCGGTCGTCAGCCGGTTCGGGGGAAAGCTGCCCTCGACGAAGAGGCGCGCGAGCTCCGTGAAGGTCTCGGGGTCGAAGCCCAGCGAGGCGAGGTGCTCGGCTTCGTCCGGCCGCAGGTCGGCGAGGGGGGTCATGGTTGCTTCCGCTGCTGGCCGGCCGGGTGTTGGAGGATCCAGGACGTGAAGTGGGCGCCGCAGTCCACGCAGCGGTTGCTGCCGGGCTGCACCTCGAAGGGCGCGCCGCAGGCCGGGCAGGTGCCGGCGGTCAGCAGCTCGGAGAGCGCGTCATCGAAGACCCGCCAGGACACATCACGCCGCTCGCCCGCGCCCGATTGGAGGCCGCGCAGGTGCGCCACGAGCTCAGCGAAGCGCACCCCGCCGGGGTCTGCCTCCGCGAAGCGCTCGAAGATCTCCAGCGCGCCCGCCAGGTCGCCGTCGTTCAGGCGGTACACGGCGTGGTCGAACCACCGGGCCTCGTTGCTGGTCTCGCGTCGCCCGTCCCCGCGGTCGTCCCCGCGTCGGTCGGGCGCGGCGCCGCGGTGGCGGAAGCCGTCCTCGGCGAGGTAGCGCAGGGCCTCCAGGGCGACCGTGTCGTCCACCAGGGTCCCCAGCGTGTGCAGGTCATCGAGCCAGGCGTCGAACTCCTCCGCGGGCAGGCCGGGCGGGAAGAGCGCGGCGTGCTCTGCCAGCAGCTCGTCCTGGTCCGCGACGCCGTCCAGCCGCAGCAGCAGCCACAGGCCCGGCCCGCTGAGCTGGCACAGCGTCCTGCCGGCGCGATCGCAGATCCGCGCGCCGTCGTGCTGGCGCTCGATGATCAGGTCGTCGCGGAGGCGGGGGACGGACAAGGAGGACCTTCTGCAGGAGGGGGTTGGGGCCGCGGGGCGCGATATGGTACCCGCTTCGCCCGTGCCGGACAGCGCCTCCCAGAACGCGGCCCGACGGGGGTGGATCCCCCTGCTCCTCGGCGTTCTTCCCTTCTTGCCCCTGTTGCTCGCTCCGAGGCTCGTGGACGAGCGGGTGCTGGCGCACGAGGCCATCAAGTGGATCGGCCTGGATCCGCTGTCTCCCTGGCAGCTCCCGATCGGCGGAAGCGGCACCTGGCGGCCGCTCTCGGTCTACCTGTTCCGCGTCGACGCGGAGGCTCCGGCCCTCGTCGCACACCTGGGCAACCTGGGGCTGCACGTGGCGGCGGTGGCCTTGCTGCACCGCTGGTTGACCCTCCGCCTGGCGCCCGCGGCGGCGCTGGTGGGGGCCTGCTGGTTCGCGGTGCACCCGGCGCACGTGGCCACCGCGGGGTGGATCGCGGGGCGGGCCGACGCGGCGATGGTGGTGGCGGCGCTCGGCGCCCTGCTGGCCTGGGAGCGGGGGCGCTGGCTGCTCTGCGGGCTGCTCGCTGCGGTGGCCGTGCTCTTCAAGGAGACCGGGATCGCGATCGTGCCCATGCTCGCGTTGCTGGCCCTCGTGGAGCGGCGCGGCGTTCGGCCCCTGGTCGCGGCGGGACTGGGTGCAGGCCTCGCCTTGGGCGGGACCCTCTTCATGACCCGGGTCGCCGACAGCTACCTGCCCTGGCACGGCGTGGAGGTGGCGCTGCGCTGGCTGCCGCCCTACGCCCTCGAGCTGCTCGCGCCGGGCTTCGTGCCCATCGGCGTGCCCGCCGTCACGCGGGACGTGGTCGGGATGGTCGGCTCGGTCGTGGTCGTGGCGTGGTTCCTCCAGCTCGGCGCCCTCGACGGTCGCTGGCGGCTGGGCCTCGGCCTGGCGGGGCTCGCGCTGCTCCCCGTGGCGCACGTGCTGCCCAACGACGGCGGCCAGTGGTACCTGCTGCTGCCCTCGGTCGGCGCGGCCCTCGCCTGGGGCGCGCTCGCGGAGCGGACCCCCGGCGTGAGGTTGCTGGTGGTCGTGATGGCGCTGCTGGCCTGCGTCGAGTCGGTGGCCTGGCGCAGCGCGTCGGTGCGGGTGGATGCCCAGATCGAGGCCCAGCGCATCGAGCGGGTGGCGCCGCCCCGGCAGGACCCGAGGGACTGGCCGCACCGCGGGCCGTCCTTCTGCTGTGGCCTGCCCTACCAGCTCTACGACGACCCGCGTCAGTAGGTCATCGAGGCCAGGGTCGCGGAGTTGTCGAGGGCCGCGACGTCGTCGCTGTCGAGGCGCAGCGCCACCGAGCGCAGGACCCCGCGCAGCCGCTCCGCGTCCCAGCGCTTGCCGCAGCGCTCGAGCAGGTCCTCCACCATCAGCTCGTCGATGCCGTCGTGGGCGACCGCCGCGCTCACCTCCGACGCGTTGGTCGCGCCGTCCCGCATCGACAGGTGCTCCCGCCAGGGGATGCTGCGCACGTGCTCCAGCGCCCGCTCGGCCAGGGCGTCGGCCACGTGGATCAGCCGGGCGAGGTCCCCGAAGCGCGGCTCGGCCAGCTCGGGGTGGTGGTGGTAGGCGAGGGACGAGGCCACGCTGGCGGCGAGGTCCCAGGTTCCCAGGAAGAGCGCGCCGAGCCGCAGGTGGTGGCGGCTGGCCAGGTTCCGCAGGACGCGCCGGTCGGGGAACCAGTCGTCGCCTCCGGCGTTGTCCAGGTCCACCTGCCGCTTGACCAGGCGCACCGCGAGCGCCTCGCCCACGTCGTGGAGCAGGCCCGCGAGGAAGGCCTCGGCCGCGTTGACCTCGGAGCCCACCGCCATCAGCTCCGCGGCCATGGCCGTGGCCACGGAGTGGAGCCGCATCTGCGTCATCAGGGACTCGTAGCCCTTGACCTGGAAGGAGCCGCCGACCGT
>JAJDAI010000047.1 GCA_029261955.1 Deltaproteobacteria bacterium
GCCTGCTCGACTCCGGCCGGATCCGCGTGCCCGTCGGCGCCTCGGACAGCCACTACGCCTACATCCCCTGCGGCCACGGCCGCACCGACGTCTGGCTCGACACCGAGGACCCCGCGGAGGTCCCGCCCGAAGCCATCACCAACGCGCTGCGGGCCGGCCACGTCGTCGTCGCCGGCGGCACGACCCTGCGCGCCACGATGGAGCTGGGCGACAGCACGCTGCTGCCCGGCGACACGGGCGTCGGCGGGCAGGGCGAGCTGTCCATCACCGTGCAGGCCCCGCCCTGGATCGAGCCCGGCGTGCTGCGCGTCTACCGCAACCGCGAGGTCGTGCACGAGGAGGTGCTCGTCGGCAGCGGCCCCTTCGAGCGCACGGTGCCGGTCGCAGCGGATTCGGACTCCTGGTTCGCCGTCGAGGTCGAGGGCACGGAGTCCCTCGGGCCGCTCTGGCGCGGCTTCCCGCCCTACGCGATCACCAACGCCTACTTCGTGGACGTGGACGGCGGGGGCTGGGTGGCGCCGGGCCTCTGAGCGACCGGCTGATCAGGCCTCTGCCGCCTCCTTCAAGCGAGCCAGCTGGCGCCGCTCGACGAAGTGGTGGACCGGCGGCAGGAAGGACGCGGCCAGGGGCTGGAGCCAGTCGGGCGTGAAGTCGAGGCGCACGCGCACCAGAAGCCGCGTGCGGTGCCCGGCCAGCGGCACCAGGACAAAGGCCCAGGTCGTGCCCCACCAGCGCTCGGGTATCGGCGCGTCGAAGGGGACCTGCTCCCCCGCCTCCAGGTCGCTGCGGTGGGCGAGCAGCAGGCTGCGCTCGGGCTCGCAGTCGAGCACCTCGAAGCGGGGCCTGGGCGGCGCGCCGAGCTTCTGCACCCAGGGCCAGACCACCGCGGGGGGCGCGTCGATGTCGACGGAGTCGGTGATCTGCACCCGGGCGCCCATGCGGCCGTCCTCGGGGAAGGCCTCCTCCAGGCTCCCCTCCGTCGCCGGCCCCAGCTCCTGCGCCAGGGCCTTCAGCAGCAGGCGGCGGATGAGGTGGGACAGCGGCGCGATGAGCGCCCAATAGCGCCGGAAGGTGGCCGCACCCTGCTCGTCGCAGGCGCCCACGCGGATCTCGGCCGTGATGCGCGCCCCACTGGCCCGGGGATCGATGCGCACCTCGAAGGCCAGCTTCGCGGCGCCCGGCGGGTTGGTGTCCGCGAAGCTCTCTGCAGTGACGTCCACGAACGAGGGCTTCACCAGCCAGAACCAGCCGACGGCTCCGATGATCAGGCGACGCGGAGGAGCGTCTTCCAGCACGTGCCAGCCCGCCCCCTCCGCGGTCGCGTGGTCCAGGGAGAACTCCGGCCCGCGGTACTCCGGCCGGAAATCCAGCAGGCCGCGGGCACGCCAGAGCGCGCGCACGATGGGGACCCGGTTTCCGTCGTAGTGCCGGAACACCTCCCAGCACTCCTCGGGGCTGGCCACCACATCCACGTGATCGATCTGCAGGACCAGCGGCTCGGGGATGTAGGGAACGAGGGACATCGCGCCGAAGGCTCGCACGCGGGCAGCCGCGCCACCGGGCGGATCTCATGGGGCTGGCACGCGGTCTGCAGCACCCCAAGGCGTCTGATTCTCTCGATCTGGGGGTGTTCATGTCCGTCGAACGTCTTCTCCTCCTGCTCTTCTTCCTCTCCGGCTGCGTCGTGCACCCCGTCTCCCTCACGATCGAGGGCGAAGGCGAGGTGCTCGCCGAGTGGGTCGAGGGCGCAGCCTGCGCTCCGACCCTGGACTCCGAGCGCTGCACGGGCTCGGCCTGCGCCTGGGACATCCTGGACACGGGGATCATGACCCTGACCTCCTACCCCGATCCGGGCTGGAAGCTGGACCGCTTCGTCTGCGACAACGGCTCGGAGACCACCAACGACAGCCTGACCTTCACCGTCACCGATGCGGCCGAGTGCCGCGCCATCTTCCAGCAGCTGGCCGACTGCGACGCCATCGACCTCGCAGGGGTTTGGGAGGAGTCCTTCACCTGCGAGGGCCCCGGCGGCGACTGCCAGGAGCAGAACCTGCCCGCGACCTTCAGTTGCGACCACCTTGGCGGCGCCAGCTACGGCTGCCTCTACCAGGGCGTGGACGTGGTGCTGCACGGCGAGCTCGACGGCTGTGAGTTCACCTGGTCCTACGTGGGCATGGACTACGGGCTCAACTACGACGAGACCGGGGTCTGGACCTTCCGGGACGCCGAGGGCGACCCCACGCCCGACGCCTTCGTGAAGGAGTCCTGGTGCTGGGACGACCTGAACGACCAGACCACGCCGCTGTGGCTCTGCGTCGGCTACGCGACGCGGGGCGCCGGCTCCGAGCCGCCCGACGCACCCACCTGCGCGGACTGGGAGCCCTAGGAGCGGTCAAAGCTGCACGGTCCGCTGCGTGAGTCCACACACTTGGTGCCCTCACCTCGGCCCGATCCGCCGACCGACCCGCATCGCGCGGTCTGGCACGAGCGCTGCACTGTCAGGAGCCCGTGCAACTCCTCCTCACCCTGCTGCTGTGGCTCCTGGGCACCCTGCTCCTGCTGGCGCTTCTGCTGGTCGTCGCCCTGCTCGTCCTCCCGACCCACTTCGAGGCCGCCGGCACGCTGCGCGAGGACCTCGTGCGGGGCTCCGCCAGCATCTGGTGGGCGGCGGGCCTGGTGCGCTTCCGCGCGAGCTCGCAGGACGGGCTGCTGCTGCGGGTCCTCGGCTTCGAGGCGTGGCAGGGGCCGGTCGAAGCGGGGCCGAAGAAGCCCAAGAAGCCGAAGAAGCCCAAGAAGAAGCGCGACTGGCGCTCCCCCAGCCGACGCGCCCTGACGCGCTTCGCCCGGCGAACCGTGCGCTCCCTGCGCCTGCGCGCCGCCCTGCGCGGCCGCTTGGGCTCGGGGGACCCGGCCAGCACCGCCCAGCTCTTCGGGCTGGTGGCGGCGGCCCGCGCGATCGCACCCAACGTCGACACCCGTGAGCTCCGCCTCGACTGGCTGGAGCCCACGGTGGATTTGGACGGCCAGCTCCAGGGACGGGTCTGGCCCATCGGAATCGCATGGATCGCCGCGAGCGAGCTCTGGTGGGCTCGATGAGCGGCGCGGAAGGAGCAGAGATGTAGAATCCGGAAAGCCTGTTCACGGCCGTCGCGCCGAAGCTGGAGGCGCTGGCGAAGTCCAACGCCGTCGTGGGCCCCACGACGACCGTCGGCAAGCGGCACGCCATCCCCCTCGTGGAGCTCAGCCTGGGCCTCGGTGGAGGCGGCGCGGGCGGCGAGGGCGCGGACCCCAAGAGCGGGGTCGGCGGCAAGGGCCTCGGCGGCGCAGCGGGCGGAGGCGCGAAGGCGACCCCCGTCGCGGTCGTGATCATCGACGGCAACAACGTCAGCGTGCAACCCCTCGGCCACTGAGTCGGGACAGGAGGAAACGATGAAATCCATCGAACACATGGTCTCGACGGTCGTCGGTCACCTCGGCGACATCTCGAGCAGCGGC
>JAJDAI010000461.1 GCA_029261955.1 Deltaproteobacteria bacterium
GCGGACGGCATCAGCTACCCCATCGTGGGCTCGCTCTTGGGTCGGGTGCTCTACCTCTTCGCGGGCCTGACGGGCGCGAAGCGGATCTTCGATGCGGGCTGCGGCTTCGGCTACTCGGCGACCTGGCTGGCTGCCGGCGCGGGGGCCGGTGCGTCGATCACCTGCGTCGACTTCAGCCAGGAGTACCTGCGGCTGGCCCGCGAGAACCACCGCCAGGCGGGCCTCCAGTCCAGCTTCGACTACCGCTACGGCGACGCGGTCGCGACGCTGGAGCAGGAGGTCGGCCCCTACGACATCGTCTTCAGCGACGTCGACAAGCAGTACTACCCGCGCATGGCCCAGCTGGCCGCGGATCGCCTGCGGCCGGGCGGCCTCTACATCGCCGACAACGCGCTCTGGCACGGCAAGGTCTGCTCCGGCACCGTCACGCGGGATGCGTGGACGGCGTCGGTGGATGCGCACAACCACTGGCTCTTCGGAAACGAACGCTTCTTCACTGCGTTGATCGATCAGCACGATGGGCTCCTGATCGCGGTCAAGCGGCCGGACTGAGCCCGCCCCCCGTTGGGGCAAACCGGAGACGTTGATGGGTCACTTCATCCAGGGTGTCTGGCACCCCGAGGATCACTTTCCTTCGGACCAGAAGGGCGCCTTCCAGCGCGCGGCGAGCCAGTTCCGGCACAGCTTCGGGGAGCAGTTTCCCTTCGAGCCCGGCCGCTACCACCTCTACGTGTCCCACGCCTGCCCCTGGTGCCACCGCACGATGATCGTGCGCTCGCTCCTGGGTCTGGAAGACGTGATCCCGGTGTCCGTCGTCGATCCCCTGATGACGGAGGAGGGCTGGCACTTCAGCGAGGGCGAGGGCTGCATCCCCGACCCGGTCTTCGGCCTGGAGTTCATCCGCGAGCTCTACGTGAAGGCCGACCCGAGCTACACGGGGCGCTGCACGGTGCCGATCCTCTGGGACATCCAGACGGGCACGATCGTCAGCAACGAGTCCAGCGAGATCATCCGCATGTTCAACGGCTTGCGGGACCACAAGAAGCCGAGCGTCGACCTCGCGCCGCCCGAGCTGCTCGCCGAGAGCGACGCCTGGCGGGACCGCTTCTACAACTCGGTGAACAACGGGGTGTACCGATGCGGCTTCTCGCGCTCGCAGGAGGCCTACGACGAGGCGGTGCAGGAGCTGTTCGTGATGCTCGACGAGCTGGAGGCGCACCTCGCGGAGCGGCGCTTTCTTTGCGGGGATCGCATGACGGAGGCGGACATCTGCCTCTTCGTGACGCTGCTCCGCTTCGACCCGGTCTACGTGACGCACTTCAAGTGCAACCTGCGGCGGATCGTGGACATGCCGAACCTGTGGCGCTTCACGCGAGACGTGTTCCAGTGGCCCGGCGTGGCCGAGACCTGCGATCTGCGGCACATCAAGGAGCACTATTTCCGGAGTCACCGGAGCGTGAACCCGTCGGGGGTGGTGCCGGCGGGGCCGGAGATCGACTTTTGGGGGTTGATCTAGGCGGTCGGGCTCGGTTCTCGCGCCAAGGGCGCCATGGGGCCAAGGGCGTGAGAGCAAAAGCTCCCCCTACTCCTCCCCCCCCTTCTTCGCCGGCCTCAGCCCCGCCCTCGCCAGCCGCTCGTAGAGCGTCGACCGGCTGATCCCCAGCATCCTCGCCGCCGCCGCCCGGTTCCCCCGCGCGGCGGTCAGGGCCGCCAGCAGCTCGTCCCGCATCGCCCCCGTCCCCAGGTTCGCCGCCGGCAGGGCCGAGCTCGTGTTCACCGGCGGGCGCGGACCGGTCCGCCAGGGGGCGGCCAGGTCCACCCCCTCCAGCCCCAGGTGCTCCGACTGGATCGTCCCGGTCTTGCACGCGATGAGCCCCCTCACCACGGTGTTCCGCAGCTGCCGCACGTTCCCCGGCCAGGGCTGCTCGCGCAGGAGGCGCAGCGCCGAGGGGCTCAGGTCCGGCGGCAGGCCTTCCGCGATCTCCTGCACGAAGGTCCGGGCCAGCACCGGGATGTCCGCCGCCCGCAGGCGCAGCGGCGGGATGCGGATGGTGGTCACCGCGACGCGGTAGTAGAGATCCTCGCGAAAGCGCCCGTCCCGCACGTCGGCCAGCAGGTCGCGGTGCGTGGCCGTCACGAGGCGGAAGTCCGTCTGCTGCACCGCCTCCGAACCCAGCGGCCGCACCTCCCTCGTCTCGAGCACACGCAGCAGCGCGGCCTGCTGCTCCGGCGGCAGCTCCCCGATCTCGTCGAGGAAGAGCGTGCCCCCGTGGGCCTGCATGAACGCGCCGGCCTTGTCCCGATCGGCCCCGGTGAAGGCCCCGCGCACGTGCCCGAAGAGGGCCGAGGCAGCCGTGCCCTCGTGCAGGGCCCCGCAGTTCAGCGCCACGAAGGGCCCGAGGTGCATGCCCGATCGCATGTGCAGCGCCTGCGCCACCCGCTCCTTGCCGGTCCCGGTCTCGCCCTGCACCAGCACAGGCACGCGCCAGCCGGCGACCTCGCCGACCCGCCGCAGCACGCCGCGCATGCCCTGGCTCTGGCCGATGAGGCCGCAGTGCTCGTCGTCTTCGGGCTCCGGCGCGGCGGTGGGGGGATCGCCGGGCGCGTCGCGCATCGCGATGGGGGGCCGCAGCCAGGTCAGGGTCCAGGGCCCCAACCGGAGCGCATCGCCCGCGGCGAGCTGAGACTCCCGGGGCATGCAGGCCCCGTTTCGCAGCACCCCGTTGCTGGAGAGGTCCTCCACGCGCATCCGGGGGCCGAGGCGGGTCAGGCGCAGGTGACGCCGGCTCAGCGTCGCGGCCGGGTCGGGCAGCACGACGTCGCAGGTTGCTCCCCGTCCAACGACGCACTCGTGCATCAGCATGCGCAGGCGGAAGGCCTCCGCGCCGCGGGAGAAGAGCAGGGAGGGGGCGGTGTGGCGAAGCAGGGAGCTGGCGCGGGTCGACATGGGACCTCCGATCGATCACCAGGACGATCGGACCGCGGATCGAGGGTCGTGTTTCTTCCGGAGAGTGGGGGCGCTCCAACCCGATCGCAGCACCCCGCGGCCCTGGAGTCTCGACGGGCGCATGCGCTAAGGTGGCCCGCCTTCCGGAGATGCCCCTGC
>JAJDAI010000462.1 GCA_029261955.1 Deltaproteobacteria bacterium
TCTAGCTCGCCCTCCCCGACCCCGAGGCCCGCTGCTGACAGGTGGTGTCAGCAGGATCGCTGCAATGCTGGGGCCCAACCGCGCGTAGGCACATGAGGAGGTTGCTTTGAAGACTCACATCCAGCTCGTCGGTGCGCTCCACCTCACCATCGGCGTCATGGGCGCCTTCGGAGGGCTCGTCGCGGTGTTCGTCCTGGGCGCCGTGGGCGCGGTCGGCGGCCTCGCGGCCGGCATCGAAGAGGGCATCGGAACCGGCCTGCTCGCCGGCGGCGTGCTCGGCGTGATCGCGCTGGTCGTCCTGGCCTGCACCGCCCTGGCTTCGCTGCCCAGCCTCTTCGGCGGCTGGGGCCTGCTGACCGGCAAGAAGTGGGGCCCCGCCGTCGCGCTGGTCGCCAGCTTCTTCCACGTCTGGAGCGTGCCCTTCGGAACCGCCCTGGCGGCCTACACGGTCTGGACGACAATGAGCGCGGAGGGCCAGGCGGAGCTGGGGCTGACGAAGGTCTGAGCCCTCTTGATGGAGCAGAAGCCGCAGGCTTCTGCCAAGGAACCCGCAGGGTTCCCCCTGACCCCCTAGTGGAAGTCCCGAGAAGGCATGTCCCCCCACTTCTCGAACTTCGGCATCTTCGAGCTCAGCAGCTTCTCGCGCGCGAGGTCCACGAAGGACACCCCCAGCAGGGAGCACACCCCCTCCTCCTGCTGCAGCTTCCCGCGGATCCCCATGAACTTGCCGCGGCTGAGCAGCCGGTTGTGCCGCTCGAAGACCGCCTTGTAGACAATCACGTTCACGAAGCCGACCTCGTCCTCCAGGGTGATGAAGAAGGTCCCCTTCGCCGTCATGGGCCGCTGCCGCGTGATGACCAGGCCCGCCACCGCGATGAACTGGCCGTCCTGCACCGACTTGAGCTGCTGCGAGTCCAGGTAGCCGCGCTCGGTGAGCACCTCCCGCACGAAGACCAGGGGGTGCTGCTTCGGTGAGAAGCCGCTGACCGCGTGGTCCAGCAGGTTCTGCTCCACCACGTTGAGCGGCTCGAAGCCCGGCAGCACGCCCTGCTTCATGCGCCCCTCCAGGGGCAGGCGATCGCGCCAGCCCGCGACGGCCCAGAGCGCCTGGCGCCGGTCCAGGCCGAAGCTCGAGAAGACCCCCGCCTCCGCCAGCTTCTCGAGCTTGCTGCGCTCCAGCTTCACCCGCTCGCAGAAGTCCACGACCCCCACGAAGGGCCCGCCGCTCGCGCGCGCCTCCTCGATGGCCAGTCCGTCGTCCTCGCCCAGGCCCTTGATCTGCAGGAGCGCGCCGCGCAGACCCAGCTCCCCCTCCATGCGCCAGCGCCAGTCGCTGCGGTTGATGCAGATGGACTCCACCTGCACCCCGTGCCGCCGCGCGTCGTTGAGGATGGTCGCGGGCGTGTAGAAGCCCATGGGCTGGCAGTTGAGCAGCCCCCCCGCGAAGGCCGCCGGCTCGTAGCGCTTGAGCCAGGCCGAGGCGTAGACGATGAGCGCGAAGCTGGCGGCGTGGCTCTCGGGGAAGCCGTAGGCCGCGAAGCCGCGAAGCTGGTTGCGGATGCGGATCGCCGTCTCGCGGTCGATGCCGTTGTCCTCCATGCCGCTGACCATCTTCTCGAAGAGCGCCTCCATCTCGTCCGTCGCGCGCTTGAAGCCCATGACCTTGCGCAAGCGGTCGGCCTCGCCGGGCGAGAAGCCGGCGGTGGCGATGGCCATCTTCATGGCCTGCTCCTGGAACAGCGGGATGCCCAGCGTGCGCTCGAGGATGGGCTTGAGCGAGGGGTGCTCGTAGGTGACCTCCTCCTGCCCCGACCGCCGCCGCAGGTAGGGGTGCACCATGTCCCCCTGGATGGGCCCCGGCCGGATGAGGGCCACCTCGACCACGAGGTCGTGAAAGGTGCGGGGCTTGAGCCGCGGCAGCGTGTTCATCTGGGCGCGGGACTCGATCTGGAAGAGGCCGACCGTGTCCGCCTCGCAGATCATGTCGTAGACCTGCGGGTCGTCGTACTTCAGCTTCGCCATGTCGAAGCTCACGCCGCGCAGCGCCAGCAGCCGCGCCGACTCCTGGATCACGCTGAGCATGCCCAGGGCCAGCAGGTCGATCTTGACCAGGCCGGTGTGCGCGACGTCGTCCTTGTCCCACTGGAGCACCGTGCGGTCCTCCATGGTCGCGTTCTCGGTGGGGCAGGCCTCGCCGATGGGCAGACCCGAGATGACCACGCCGCCGCTGTGGATGCCGATGTGCCGGGGAAAGCCACAGAGCGCCTCGGTGTAGTCCAGCACCTGGCGCAGGGTGTGCGCGTCCTCGGTGATGGCCTCGTCGCCGCCGTCCCCGAAGACCTGCTTCATGCGCTCGACGTCCGAGTAGACCGACAGCGCCTTCGCCATGCGGTCCACCTGGTCCGGCCCCAAGCCAAAGGCCTTGCCCACGTCCCGGATCGCCGAGCGCGGGTGGTAGCTGATGATGTTGCAGACCATGGCGGCGTGGGTGCGGCCGTAGCGCTGGTAGACGAACTGGAGCACCTCCTCGCGCTTGCTGTTGGAGATGTCGATGTCGATGTCGGGGAAGCCGCCGCGGGCCTCGCTCAAGAAGCGCTCGAAGAGCAGCTCCAGCGAGATGGGGTCGACCGCCGTGATGCGCAGGCAGTAGCAGACGCAGCTGTTGGCAGCCGATCCGCGGCCCTGGCTGAGGATGCCGCGCCGCCGGCACTCCCGGCTGATGTCCCAGACGATGAGGAAGTAGCCCGCCAGACCCATCCGGCCGATGACGTCGAGCTCGTGGCGGATCTGGCCGCGGATGCGCGGATCGGTGTCGAGGCGGCTGCCGTAGCGGTGCGCGGCGCCTTCCCAGGCCAGCTCCTCCATGTAGCTCTGCAGGGTGTGGCCGGCGGGCACGGGGTAGACGGGGAAGGCGTAGGGCAGGTCCTTCAGGTCGAAGTTGCAGTCGTCGGCGATGTCCGCGCTGCGGGCCACGGCGTCGAGGTTGTGCGGGAAGAGCGCCGCCATCTCGGCCGGGGACTTGAGGCGGAAGTGGCCGTTGGGCAGCAGCTGCGTGCCCGCCGTCGGCAGCGTCGTGTGCACGCGGATGCAGGTCATCACGTCCTGGAGGCGGCGGTCCCCGGGGCGGCCGTAGTGCACGCCGTTGGTGACGACCAGGGGCACGTTCAGCTCGCGGGCGATGCCCTCCAGCTGGGGGTGCAGCCACTGGTCCTCGGGCAGCAGGTGGTCCTGGAGCTCGAGCACGAAGCGGTCGCCGAAGGCGTCGCGAAAGCGCGCGGCGGACTCGATCGCGCGGGCGCGGCGGGCTTCGGGCCGGCCCCGCTGGCGGCGCAGCAGGGGCAGCTGATCCCGGTGCCGATCCAGCAGGGCCTGGGAGTCCACGGAGGTCTCCAGCATCCACGAACCCAGGGGCCGCCCCCAGGGCCCCTTCGGCTTCCAGTCCGCGGCCGATCGCAGCCCATCGACACCCAGCAGCGCACGATCGACGGGCCCGAAGCGCCCCCCCGACAGGATCCAGAGCCCCTCCTTGCGGTCCACCAGGCGCTCGAAGGGCAGCAGCGACGCGCCCTTCTCGCAGCCCAGGCGCGACTCGCTGATCAGCGCCGAGAGGTTCCGCCAGCCCGCCTGCTCGCGCACCAGGGCCACGACGCGGGAGCCGTCATCCAGGCAGAGCTCGGCGCCGTAGACGGGCTTCGGCACCGCGTGCTCGTTCGCCCGGGCCGGCGCCACCTCCCCCAGGCGCCGGCTGTGCAGCCACTGCCGCACGGAGCCGTAGAGGCCGTCGCGATCCGTCACCGCCAGCCCGGACAGCCCCAGCTCCCAGGCCGACTCCATGAGGTCCTCGACCTGGGACGCGCCCCGCCGGAACGAGAAGCAGGAGTAGGCGTGCAGCTCGGCGTACCTCATGCCGCCCGCCGCTCGGGGGTCAAGTTCCCGCGGTGAGGCGCCGATGAGGAGAGGACCGCACGGGGGGGAGGCCTCGATGTGGTGCCAAGGCAGGCCCCGGAGACGCCGTGCACAAGATTCTCATCCCCTTGCTTCTGCTCCTGCTCACCGGCTGCCCCGACACCGTCGAGGACGCCGACGGAGACGGCTGGACCGTGCAGCAGGGCGACTGCAACGACGACGAACCCACCATCCACCCGCAGGTCGGCGACGTCTGCAACGGCATCGACGACGACTGCGACGGGGCGGTGGACTTCGGCCTGGACCGGGACGACGACGGCGTCTTCGGCTTCAACGCCGGGCTCTGCCCCAGCGGCACCGACTGCGACGACACCGACGCCAGCGTCTACCCGGGCGCGGACGAGGCCTGCGACGCGATCGACCACGACTGCGACGGGGATCCCGCCAACGGCTTCCTGGCGCGCTCGGTGTGGCCCGACCAGGACGGCGACGGCTTCGGCGCCGGCGTGGAGCAGACGATCTGCGACGAGGGCAAGGTGCCCGACGGCTTCGTGAGCGTGGTGGTGGAGGAGGACTGCGACGACAACGACGCCTCGTCCCACCCCGGCGCGGCCGAGGAGTGCGACGAGATCGACCACGACTGCGACGGCGTCGCGCTGCCCGCCACGGGCGAGGTCCCCTACCGCGTCGACGGCGACGGCGATGGCTTCGGGGCCGGCGACATCGTGCTGATGTGCGAGACCGACGCGCCGGCCGGCTACGCGCCCGCCTCCGTCGACGTGGACTGCGACGACGAGCAGGCCGCCGTGTCCCCCGCGGCCGAGGAGCTGTGCAACGGCGTCGACGACAACTGCGACGGCGAGGTGGCGGACGAGGTGGACAGCGACGGCGACGGGCAGCTGGCCTGCGCCGAGTGCGACGACGCCAACGCCGCGGTCTTCGTGGACGCGGTCGAGGCCTGCGACGGGCTCGACAACGACTGCTCCGGCGCCCTGGATGCCCTGGAGCTGGACGGCGACGGGGACGGCTACCTGCCCTGCTTCGGCTTCGTGGACGTGGGCCTGGGCCTGCTGGGCGCGGGGGACTGCGACGACCTGGCGGCGGCGGTCTCGCCGGCGGCCATCGAGCTCTGCAACGGCGTCGACGACGACTGCGACAGCGGCCTGGACGAGGGCTTCGACGCGGACGGCGACGGCGTGTCCACCTGCGGCGCCGACCTGCTCGCTGGCACGGCGGACGACGACTGCAACGACGCGCTCGCGGGCGTCTTCCCCGGCGCCGCCGAGGCCTGCAACGGCGTGGACGACGACTGCGACGGCGCGGTGCCCGCGGACGAGGCCGACGAGGACGGCGACAGCCACCTGGCCTGCGCCGAGTGCGACGACGGCGCGGCCAGCGTCTTCCCCGGCGCACCGGAGCTCTGCGACGGCCAGCTCAACAACTGCCTGGGCTTCTTCCAGTCCAGCGAGCTCGACGGCGACGGCGACGGCTTCGTGCGCTGCGCGGACTTCGTGGACTCGGGCATCGGCCTGCTGGGCGGGGACGACTGCGCGGACGGCGAGCCGGCGCGCTTCCCGGGCGCAACCGAAGCCTGCGACGGGCTGGACGGCGACTGCGACGGCGCGGTGCCCGCGGAGGAGGAGGACGGCGACGCCGACGGCTTCCGGGCCTGCGACGACTGCGACGACGCGGACTGCAGCGTCTTCCCCGACGCGCCCGAGCTCTGCGACGGCCTCGTCAACGCCTGCGGGGGCAGCCTGCCGGCGGACGAGCTGGACCCCGACGCCGACGGCTTCGTGGCCTGCGCAGGCTTCGTGGACCTGGGCCTGGGCCTGCTGGGCGGGGACGACTGCGACGCGGCGGACGGCGCGGTGCACCCGGGCGCAGCCGAGCTCTGCAACGCCATCGACGACGACTGCGACGGGCAGGTGCCCTCCAGCGAGAACGACAGCGACGGCGACGGCGTGCGCGGCTGCGACGACTGCGACGACAACCGCGCCTCGGTCTTCCCCGGCGCGCCCGAGCTCTGCGACGGCGTGGACAGCGACTGCGACGGCAGCCGCCCCTTCGACGAGATCGACCTGGACCTGGACGGCTGGCTGCCCTGCTCGGACTTCGTGGACGTCTCGGTGTCCTGGGCCTCGGGCGGTGACGACTGCGACGACGACGACCCGACCCTGAACCCCGGCATCGAGGAGCTGTGCGACGGCGAGGACGACAACTGCGACGGCCTCATCGACGAGGGCTTCGACAGCGACGGCGACGCCGTGAGCACCTGCGCGGGCGACTGCGACGACGCGGACGCGGGCAACTTCCCCGGCAACGTCGAGCTGTGTGACCTGGTCGACAACAACTGCGACGGGGTCGCGGACGAGGGCTTCGACCTCGACGGCGACGCGGTCTTCACCTGCGGCGCGGACGGCACCCCCGGCAACGCCGACGACGACTGCGACGACGCGAACGCCGACGTCTTCCCGGGCGCCGAGGAGGTCTGCAACGGCTTCGACGACGACTGCGACGCGCTGGCCGACGGCCTCGACGACGGCTACCTGGGCGACGACGCCGACAGCGACGGGGACAACGACCCGGACTGCGGCGGCTCCGACTGCGACGACCGCGACCCCGCCCGGGAGAGCCTGGACGTGGACGGGGACGGCAGCAGCACCTGCGCCGGCGACTGCGCGGACCTCGACCCCTACGCGAACCCCGCCGCGACCGAGGCCTGCGACGGCGCCGACACCGACTGCGACGGCCTGGTCGACAACGACGACCCCAGCCTCTCCGCCGACGCGGACGGCGACGGCGCGGAGACCAGCGGCTGCTCGTTTGGCGGCAGCGACTGCGACGACCGCGACCCCCACGTCTTCGCCGAGCCGCTCTACACCTCGGGCCTCGTGCCCGACTGCGAGCCCGCGGTGTACCCGGGCTTCAGCCACGAGTGGCACCACGCCCGCATCTCGCTGCCGTCCTACTTCCAGGACCCCGACAGCGGCCTGCACTACGTCTACTACCGCGGCCACCACCAGCAGGAGCTCCAGGCCATCGGCGTGTCCAGCTCCGTGGACGGCGTGACCTGGACGCCCAACCCGAGCTCGGTGCTGGGCCCGAACCCCGGTCAGTGGGACCACCGCAACGTCAGCAACGCGACCGTCGTGAAGGTGCCCGGCGTCCTGCGGCCCTACGTGATGCTCTACCACGCACGCGCGGCCTCGGGCGGCGTCCGGGAGGTCGGCCTGGCCTCGGCCACGGACCCGCTCGGACCCTTCGACCGCCTGGACCCGAACACGGGTGAGGCCATCGAATCCCCCGTGCTGCCGGCGTCCTCGGACCCCAGCTACCTGGACAGCGGCCGCACCCTGCACCCCGCCGCCCGCTACGACGCGGACAGCGGCCTCGTGCACCTCTGGTACAACGGCCGCACCGCCGCCAGCAGCGCCCTGCGCATCTTCCACGCCACCTCGTCGGACGCCGGCATGAGCTGGGACCGCACCGACGAGGACGGCACCCCCGGCCCCGATCCCATCCTGCAAGCGGCCGAGGCCTGGGAAGGCAACAAGGTCAGCCAGCCCAGCTGGGTGCAGAAGCCCGACGGCTCCGGCGAGTTCGAATTCTGGTTCACCGGCAGCGGCAACGGCGTCGGCAAGGCCGAAGGCACGGAGACGGACTGGACCCGCATCAGCGACGCGCCGGTCCTCCAAGCCAGCGCGGACTGCAACCGCCTGGACGGCGAGGCGGTCTCGGCCCGCGGCGTGCGCCACGACGACGCGACGGACACCTACCACTGGCTCTACGGCGGCCAGTCGGACCTCGGAGCCGGCTGCGCGGACAACGCCGATCCCATCTACGCCAACGGCGGCGAGACCGTCAGCTACGTCGGCCGCGCGAGCAACACCGCACCCCAGGTGGACGTGGAGCTCGACGGCCAGAGCGGCGGCGACGTCGACCTGGGCGGCACGGTGACGGACACGGCGCCGGACGGGGTGGTCGTGACGGTACAGAGCGACATCGACGGCTACCTGGGCACGGCGACGATGAGCCCGACCGGCAACTCGGACCCGGGCGTGCAGACGACGTCCTGGTCGCTGTCGGTCACCGGCCTCAGCTCGGGCAGCCACGACCTGTTCGTGGACGCCGTCGACGAGGCCGACACGGTGCGGACAGCGACGATCAGCGTGGTGGTTCCCTAGGCGATACACCTGAACAAGATTTCAGTCTTTTCTTCGATCGGCAAGGGGGATCAACACGGGGTAGGCTCCGCGCCGGAGACCCACCGATGCCCAGCCTTCGCCCCCTGCTGCTCCTCCTCCTGCTCGCCGGCTGCCCCACACCGGAGCCGGTCGCGCCCGCGGCGCCCGAGGCCGACGACCCCGCTTTTGCAGCCGAGATCGATCGCACCTGGAGCCTGGTCTCCAACCCGCTCACGCAGGACTTCGGGTCCATCGGCTGGTCGGTGCAGGCGCCCGAGGACACCGAAGCCGTGCTCGTCTGGCTCGACGGGGCCCTGATCGACGAGGTGGAGGGAGGCCCCTCCTTCGAAGGCAGCTTCGATCCCTCCGCCGCCGCGCCGGGCGAGCACGAGCTGCTCTTCGCGACCGAGGGAGCCGAGACCGCCTTCGCCCGCCGCAGCTTCCTGCGCAGCCACCCGCTCTACGTGCTGGTGTCGGTGGACTGGGACTCGCCGGACAGCTCCGACGACCAGCTCGCCTGGCAGGACGGCCTGCACGTCGACCACCCCGAGCTCCGGCTCACGCACTTCGTCGGCCCCTACACCTGGACGGCGCCCGCGCTGACCGATGAGCGCAAGGCCCTGCTGACCGACTGGCTGAGGGGCATGCGGGACACCTACGACGACGAGATCGGGCTGCACGTGCACCCCTGGTGCATGTTCGTGGAGACCACCTCGGTCCCCTGCCGCAGCGAGCCGTCCTACGTCTACGAGGGCGGCGACGACTCGGGCTACACGGTGCTGTCCTCGGCCTACACCGTGGACGAGTACACCGAGCTGCTCCTCGCGGCGGACGCGATCTTCGAGGAGCAGGGCTTCGACAAGCCGACCTCCTACCGCGCCGGAGGCTGGATCGCGGACGAGGGCGTGCTCCAGGCCCTGGTGAACGCGGGCTACATCGCGGACACGAGCGCGAACAACTGGCAGCTCATGGAGGAGTGGGAAGACCGGCAGAACAACGTGCTCTGGGAGTGGAACCAGGAGCACTGGTCG
>JAJDAI010000463.1 GCA_029261955.1 Deltaproteobacteria bacterium
GGGTCACGGCGCTCAACGTCCGCTTCGACGGGCCCTTCGACGACACCTTCGTGGGCCCGTTGCCCTCGGTCGACGAAGTCACCCTGCCCCGCACCGGGGCCACCTACGACGCCATGGGCTCCATCCCGGTGTCCGAGGACGGCGCCGGGGCGCCGGTCTGGGATGCGACCTACGACCTGTGGATCTCCCTCATCGACCCGGGCGCAGACTCCAGCCCCTTCGTCCTCGCCGGCGTGCCGGTCGGCCTCTTCTACGACGTCTCGAGCGCGCCCATCGTCTTCCCGGGCACCGCCTACGCCTTGCAGTCCATTGACTGGTCCGAGTCCGCAGACTGCTTCGGCTGCCCGGTCATCAGCATCGTGGACCAGGGCGACCCGAGCAGCCCCGAGTTTGGCCTGGTCCCCCTGTCCGTCCAGGTGACAGCCGAGCCGGTGAGCGCCGACGCCACCTTCTGGATGGCCGACTTCGCCGCCTTCGACCAGGGCTTCGACTTCGAGAGCGCGCCCTTCGACTTCGACGCGGACGCCCTGGACGCCGAGTACGCCCTCACGGCGACCCTGATCTCCGGGGACATGCCCGTCGGCGAACCGACCCGGTTCTCGGTCCTCGTCGAGGAGGACGACACAGTCGCCCCGGAGCCCCCGCCCACCCCGACGCTCACCATCACCAGCAACCTGTCGGGCAGCGTGACGGTCGGCGACGGCGAGTACGTCGTGCTCCAGGCCCAGGTCGGCCGGAACATCACGGTCCGGGAAGGCGGCACCCTGCTCATCCAGGGCGGCGTCATCGGCCGCGACCTCAAGCTCGACGGGGGCGAGGTCATCCTCGCGGACGCGACGATCGGCCGGAACCTGAAGGTCCGGGGCGGCATCATCGAGGTCGGCGAAGCGGTCATCGGCCGCGACCTGCAGATCAAGGGCGGCGTGGAGGTGCTCGGCGACGCCGAGTCCCTGCTCGTCGTGGGTCGCGACCTCACCGGCCGCACCGCCGACGCCGTGGTCCTGGGCGGGACCATCGAGGTGCTGAACCGCGTGGCTCTCCGCGCCGGAGACCTGGTGATCAACGGCACGCTCCAGGCCGACGACGACATCGACTTGCGCGTGCGTGGCAGCGAGGAGGGTGGCCTCCAGGTGAACGGCTCCGTGACCTCCGAGCTGGGCGACGTCGACCTCCGCAGCCGCACCAGCGGCGGGCTGGTCGTCTCCGGCGATGTCCAGGCCGAGGGCGACATCGACATGCGGGCCCGGAACGGTGACCTCACGGTCAACGGAACGGTCACCGCGGCGACCGACCTCGACCTGCGCGTCCGCAGCGGCGACGGGGACCTCACGATCAACGGCTCCATCAGCGCGTCCAGCGGCGAGATCGAACTGCGCGTCAACAACGGTGACGGCGGGCTGGTCGTGACCGGCTCGATCCAGGCCGAAGGCGACATCGACATGCGGGTGGGCACCGGCGGCGAGACCGGGGCGGTGCTCGACGGCACGATCGCCTCGCACGGCGACATCGAAGCGCGGGGCCGCACCGACTTCTGGATCAACGGCTCGGTCGCCGCGCTGGGCGACATCGACCTGCGCGCTCGCGAGGGCGGCACGGTGGTCGGCCGCTGGGGCGAGATCACCGCGCTCGGCATCATCGACCTGGACTCGGACACCACCACGGAGGTGAACGGCACCGTGACCTCCCTCGGCCTCGTCGACCTGAACTCGGGCGGGGACACCACCGTGAACGGCACCGTGCAGGCCCAGGGCAGCATCGACCTGACCTCCGACGGAGACACGACGGTGAACGGCAACGTCAGCTCGAGCGCGCTCTTTGCCGACGACCTCGGGGACGAGGGCGGCTTCATGGGAGGCCTCAGCGGCGGGATGGGGTCCTTCTTCGGCTTGATCGACCTGAACTCCGGCGGCAGCACGTCGATCAGCGGCAACGTCTCCGCGACTGCCTTCAACCTCGGCGCCGGCGGCGGCGCCATCGGCGGGATGTTCGGGAACGAGGAGCTGGGCAGCACCCTCGGGGGAATGAGGATCGTCTCCGGCACGTCGACGACCATCGACGGCACCGTCGTGGCCCAGGGCGATGTCTCGCTCGACGCGGGCAACTCGACCGAGGTGAACGGAACGGTCACCGCCCATGGGCTCATCGATCTCACCTCGGGCACGGACATGACCGTCAACGGCACAGTGGCGGCGTCGGTGACGCCGGGCGCGACGTTCGGCCTCTCCTCCGTGACCATCTCCGTGCGGAACGCGGCCATCAGGGGCTCCGTCGAGAGCTCTGGCGACATCGTCATCGACGCCTCCGCCACCCTCGAGGTGAACGGCAGCGTGACGGCCCAGGGCGACATCTCGCTCGGCGCGGGCAACTCGACCGAGGTGAACGGGACCGTCATGGCCAACGGCTACGTCGACCTGCTCGGGACGCCGACGGTCGTGATGAGCAGCGACGACCTCTGGGGGGGCGGGGACTTCCGGATCTCCGGCGGCGACGGCGTCGACATCGCCGTCACCGAGACCGTGACCATGGATCGGGGCAGCATCGAGTCGCCCGACGGCTCGGTCACCATCCAGGCTCGGGGCATCGTCGGCCGCTGGAGCTTCGACGATTCGGCTGCGCAGGACAACAGCGGCTACATGACGATCCAGGCAAACACGAACGTCATCATCGACGCGCTCGAGGACCTCGAGCTTGTCGGCGCCACGGTGCAGGCGGACCAGGGCTCGGTCACGCTGCGGGGCGACGGCTGCAAGGCCTCCTGGGGAGTCGACGACGTCATGATCGAGCCCGTCCTCATGGTCGTCTCCGCGGGCACCGACGTGACCATCGAGGCGAGCGCGGACCTGGAGTTGAGCGGCGCGCAGATCGAGGCAGGCGGCGGTGACATCACCATCCTGGCCTCCGCCTTCCGCCGAGGGCAGGAGCTCCCGCTGGACATTCCGGATGCCGAGTTCGACGCCTACGGTTCGATCACCGTCGGGGGCAGCGACTACTTTGAGGTGTTCGGAACCTTCACCTGGAGCGAGGGCGCGTTCACCTTCGGCGTCGACCCGCTCGTGGTCCTCGACTCCGGGGACACGGCGCACTTCCTCCCCGGCTTGGGCGACCCGTTCCTGGACCAGGGGGCGCTCCTCGCAGCCGTCACCGGCGGCTGAGATCAGGGCGCGGGCAAGGCCTTCGGCCCGCGCATCCACCACAAGGCAGCCGCCGCGTGCTCCTTGGCGCCGACCTCGATCACGTCGCCGTGCGCCATCACGACCCGGTCGAAGTCCCAGCTCAGCACCTGCTCGATCGAGGCCGCCGCGGCTGCCCGGTCCTCCGTGAACAGACGCCACAGCCGGCTCTGCATGGGTCGCCTCCAGGCCCCCGCCATCCGCAGGATCAGGGGCATCAGGAGCGCCTTGGACTCGTGGATGTTGAAGAACAGGTCCGTGACGATGAGCGTGCGGCTCGCGCGGTGCAGGAACACGGTCTCGGCGACCTTGGGGCAGCCGGCGATCAGCAGGGAGTCGAAGACGTCCCCCCACTCCGTCGGCACCGCCGGATCCAGGTCCACCGAGGGCGGCAGCTTCGTGCCCAGCAGGTGGTGCGCGGAGGACGACACGAGCTGCGCTTCGGGCCAGCGCGCGACCGCGTCGGACACCCACTTCCCGTGGAAGCCGCAGGGGTTCACGATCCAGCGAACCAGGCCCAGGGCGTCGATCTCCTCCGCGATCCCAGCGAGCTCGATCGGCGAGTGAAGCCAGAGCCCCTCCCCCACCCGCGCCACCGTCATGCGCACCGGGAACCAGGCCCCCAGCCCCACGAAGTTGTCGCCCTCGGCCACCCAGAGCCCATCGTCGATCTGCCGCAATGCCATCGCTGCCTCCAGACCAAAAGACAACCACCCTTGACCAATTACGTCAAGCGTCCTTTACTAAGTGCATGAAGCCCTTCGACGAGCAGGAGCTGAGCGACGCAAAGGAGGCCAGCCTGGGCCAGGTGCTCATCCGCTCGGCCCGGCGCTTCAACGAGTTGGGCATCGCCCGGGTGCGGGACCGGACGGGCCTGCCGCTGCGGCCGGCGCACCTCGCGCTCTTCCCCTTCATCGACCTGGACGGCAGCCGCGCCACCCAGATCGCCGAGCGCCAGGGGGTCAGCAAGCAGGCCGTCGGGCCGCTGCTCGCGGACCTTGTGAGCTGGGGCGTGCTGGAGCGGGTGCCGGATCCGGCGGACGGTCGCGCGCAGCTGCTGCGCTTCAGCCGGAAGCCGGGCACTTCGCTGATGGACGGGCTCGCGGTGCTCTTCGAGTTGGAGGCGGAGCAGGCCCAGACGCCGTACAGCGCACTGACACCGAATCCGGCGTTTGCCTCCACCGCTCAGACGCACGGGATGATGTGATGGCGGCGTGCAAGAATAAAGGCATGGCAAAGGGCAAGACGACGCCGGATGGTCTGTTCACGCTGACCGAGGTTGAGTGCATGGGCAATTGCTCCAACGCGCCGATGGTCCAGA
>JAJDAI010000464.1 GCA_029261955.1 Deltaproteobacteria bacterium
CCTGGCGCTGCTGCCCGCTGGGCGGGGCCGTGACGTCGGCCACATACGCGAGCACGTCGGCCTCCAGGGCCCCGCGCAGCGCCTGCTTCTCCTCGCGGAAGGACTCGTCGCTGTCCGGGTCGTCCAGGAAGGACTCGAGCAGCGTGCGGCCGTCCGCGTCCGAGTCGTCCGCGTCCAGCCGGCGGTTGATGCGGCCCGCCGTCTCGAAGCCCGGGGTGTCGACGAACGCGATGACCGGCTGCCCCGCGAGCGCGAAGACCCGCTCGTAGTAGCTGCGGGTGGTGCCCGCCTCCTCGCGCACATCCAGGGTGGTGTCCCGGGTCAGCGCGGCGACGAGGCTCGTCTTGCCGACGTTGCTGTGGCCGACGATGGCGACACAGAGCGGCTTCATCAGGCGACTCCATCGCTGTGCATGCGGCCCTCGACCAGGCCGGCGCGTTCGGCCATCGCGAGCCAGGAGGCGCGCCGTTGATCGGCGCTGCGGCCACGCGGGCTGCGGCGCCAGGCGTCCTCACCGGACAGGAGCACGTGCACCGGCACGTCGCCGAGGGCGTCGACGATGTCGCGCAGGAAGGCCTCCCGAAGGCGGCCCGGCGAGGTGGCGAAGTCGAAGACGACCAGGGCGCCGCCGGCCGCCGATCCGGGCCCGGCCAGGGCGTCCAGGGCGGCGTTCATCGCGTCCTCGTCGTCGTCGTCGCCGATGGGGTGCTCCGCGCCCGAGAGGCCGAGCCGCTCCAGGCCGAGCCGCTCGAGCACATCCTCCGGGGGGCGAGCGGTGGCGAAGGTGACCAGGTCGAGGCCGCTGCGCCGCGCGTCCGCCGGGGTCCTCGGGCTGGGCGGCAGCAGGCTGGACGCGGCGCCCGTGCCGTCGCCGTGCGCGGTGACGCTGTGAGTCGGCAGGGCCAGGGCGTCGAGCACGGCGCGGTGGGCCGGCGCCCGCAAGGCCGCGGCCACGCGCCGGCTCAGCGTGAGGCGGGCGATCCCGAAGCCGAGCACCCGCGGCAGGAAGCCCCAGAAGGCCACGCCGGCGAGCAGCAGGCCGAACCAGGCCTTGCGCAGGCTGTCGTCCTGGAGGGGGTCGCCCGTGGAGGTGGACCAGAGCCCGTCCAAGGAGGCGTAGTGCGACACGGCGACCTGCTGGGCGCTCGGCGCATCGACCGCCGGGATCCAGTCCACCGGCCAGGCGAGCAGCGAGAAGGCCGCCCGCACCCCGGACTCCGTGACCGGCAGGGTGGAGTTCCAGGAGAAGAGGTAGTCGGCGAAGAGGAAGCGCCAGCTCGCCAGCGCCAGAAACGCGCCCAACCCGCAGATCCAGAGCAGGTGGCTCCAGGAGGCGAAGAGAGGGCCCGAGACCCCGGAGCTGCGCAGGACGCGCCCGGCCAGCGCGCCGAGCTTCGTCTGGAGCGCCCCGCGTTCGAAGAGGCTGAGCGCCCAGGCGAGCCAGTGGACCTTGAGCAGGGCCTTGCCCGCGCCGAGGGACAGCGCCGTCGTCAGCAGGCCGAAGACCGCGGGCAGCAGGACCCCCTCCCCCACGAAGACGAAGAGGTTCACCGGCCGCGCGTCGGGCGGCGGCAGGCTGACGGCGAGCAGCGAGGCCCCGGCGAGCAGGCCGAGCCCCACGGCGAGCAGCGGCGCGATCACGAGGCTTCCCTGGAGCCGACTCAGCGCAGGCAGGCCGTCTTCTTCGTCCAGCCGGAGCTCGAGCAGGCTGCGCGCGTAGTGGAGCAGGCGCTGCTCGTCGGGGGCGTCGTCCGCCGTCTCGTCGCGCGTTCGGGCCAGGACGGCAGGATCGACTTGTGAGGCGCCAGCCTGCTCTTGCCAGGCCCGCGCAAACTCCACGACGGCGAAGTCCTGCAAACGCACGCGCGGAGTCTAGCCCGATTCCTCACCCCTCCCGCCAGCGGCCGGGACAAACCCCCGGAATCGCTGGATCTTTGAAAAATTCCAGCAGCCGTGGTAATTCGCGCCACCTTTTGGCGTGCCGCTGGTATCCTCCGTCAAGACTCGCGCAGGTGGTCGAACCGAAGCAGACGTTGAGCAGCAGCTAGTAACGCAGAAGCAGGCAGTAGCAGGACCCGGTTCCGATGCGCACACGTTGACCGCGGCTTCCTTCGGGGGGTCGCGGTCTCCGCGTTGTGGGCCAGATCAGGAGCCGATGCACTACAGTCCGCCCGTGCCCCGCCGCTGGCCCCACCTGCTCGTCCTCCTGCCCGGCCTCGGGCTCGGCATCGTGTTCGTCGCGATGCTTCGAGCGCGCGAAGAGACCGATCGCCTCGCCCTGCGGGCCGCCGCAGGATGGCAGGCCCTCGCCTTCTCGATCTGGGTCGTGCACGCCGTGCTGCAGGCGGGGATCGAGTTCGTCAGCTGGCTGTTCGGCCGCGTCCCCGTCGACTACGCGGTCCCGTGGGTCGTGCAGTACATGCCGCGCATCCTGCTGCTGCTGACCGTGGTGAACGTCGGCGCCGGGCTGGTGGAGTGGGGCTACACCGTCTGGGCCGGCGTCCGCGCAGCGCAGGGCGAGCCCTACCCGGTCGGGCGACGGGGGCGCTGACTCACCTCACGACGCGCGACGACCCCCATGGCGGCGGCGGCGGACGCTACAATCCGGCCGCTCCATGCCTCAGCGCGATCCCGAGTCGAGCGACCCACCCGCGGCACCCTCCGAAATCTCCTGGGAAGCCCAGGATTCGTGGGCTGTGCCGTCCGAGCCCTTGCCGGAGCAGACGCGCGCCGTCGCGCCCGCCAGGCCCGAGGAGCCCGCTCCGAAGCCCGCGCCCGAGGCGTCCCAGAAGCCCGCCATCGCGCTGATGGCCCCTTCCAAGACCGCGGATCAGGGCGGTCCGGCCATCGCCTTCGCGCCGGCGGAGCCCGATCCCGAGCCCCTCGTCGCCGTGCCCCTGCTCGATCGCATCGAGAAGCAGACCGGCGTCGAGATGGACCTGTTCCTCTCGGCCCCGCCGCGCTCCCCGGGCACGCTGAGGCCACCGGTCCCCCTCCCCGCCCGCTACACCTGGATCTCGACCCTCGGCGAGGGCGGGCAGGGCTCCGTCGAGCTGGTGATGGACCTGGATCTCGGCCGGGCGGTGGCGCTCAAGACGCTGCACCGGCGGCGGGCCGAGGGGCGGCACCTGCTGGAGCTGTACCGCGAGGCCCGCATCACGGGTCAGCTGGACCACCCCAACATCATCCCCGTCTTCGACGCCGGCCAGCTGCCCGACGGGCGGCTCTACTACACGATGCCGCGCATGCCCGGGCAGAGCCTGCACCGGGTGCTCGCGCGGCTGCGGCGGGGCGATCCCGAGTCGCTGCGCAAGTGGGGGCGAGCCCAGCTGCTGCAGGTCATCGAGACGGCGGCCAACGCCGTCGGCTACGCCCACGCCCGCGGCGTCGTGCACCGGGACATCAAGCCCGCCAACGTGCTGCTGGGCCGACACGGTGAGGTCTACGTCGTCGACTGGGGCATCGCCCGGGTGGTCGGTGGGCCCGGGGCCGACTCGGTGGGGCCGCGCAGACTCTGGTCCGAGCAGGGGGACGCGCGCACCGAGCGCGTGCGGGGCAGCCCGCCCTACATGGCCCCCGAGCAGGTCAAGCACCCCGACCAGGTGGGCCCCGGCGCAGATGTGTTCTGCCTGGGCGTGCTGCTGTACGAGGCGCTGTGCCGCGTGCCGCCTTTCCAGGGGGACTCGGTGGACGACGTGGTGGAGGCCCTCTGCCACCGCCGACCCGTGCCGCCGCGCGAGCGCGCGCCGCAGCTGAGCATCCCGCCCGAGCTCGAGGAGATCTGCCTGCGCGCGCTGGAGAAGTTCCCCGGCCACCGCCAGGGCACGGCCGCGGAGCTGGCGGCGTCGCTGGCCGAGTTCCGGGGCGGCGGCAAGCGGCGAGCGGCAGCGGCTCGGCGGGTGCGGGAAGCGGAATCCATGCGCGCCCGACACCGCGTGTTGAAGGCCCGATCGGCCGAGGCCCACGAGCGCACCGCGGCCCTGCGCGGCCCCGTCGGCGATCCCGTGAATCCGGAGACCCTGCGCGAGGCCGAGGATCAGGAGCGCAGCTTCCTCCGCGCCGCCGACGGCGTGCTGAGCGAGGCCGTCTGGGCGCTGCACAGCGCGCTGGAGGCCGACCCCGATCACGCCGGGGCGCAGGCCGCGCTCGGGCAGCTCTACGCGGACCGCTACGCCGAAGCCGAACGGCGCGGCGACGACCGGGAGCTCGCGTTCTTCCGGGCCCTGCTCCGGCGCTTCGACGACGGCCGCTGGGGCCGCTGGATGCGCACGGGCGCGACGCTCGACGTGCAGGGGCGCAGCGAGCACGACCTCGTGGTGCGGCGGCTGGTGGAGCAAGGCGGCGTGCTCGTGCCCGGCGAGGCCCTGTCCCCGCGGGACGGCGCGACCTGGGACCTGGCGCCCGGTCGCTACGCC
>JAJDAI010000465.1 GCA_029261955.1 Deltaproteobacteria bacterium
CACGAGCTCGCGCGCACGGCGGGCGATCTGCCGCAGCTGCTCTTCCTCCACCGGCCAGGGGCTGCGGGCGAAGAGTCCCCCCTGCTCGAAGGACGCCAACGACGCGGCTCGCGCCCGAAGCCCCTCGAGCCGTCGGCGCAGGACGGGCTCCCGGAGCTCCAGCAGATCCGATGCCAGCTCGGCCCGGTCGACCTGCGTGCGCGCCTGCTCGAGCTCCCGTTCAGCCAGGCGAATCTGCAGGCGGGTCAGCGCGGCCAGCAGATCGGGGTCGGCCCCCTCGGGCCGGGGGTCCCCCTCGACGCCTTCCAGCGGCGTCATGGCCTCCACCTGCTGCCGCACCAACGTCTTGCGGAGCTCCACGAGTCGCTGACGCGTCGAGTCCACCAGCTGCACGAGCTCTCCCCGCTCGGTCCGCAGGGAGTCGCGGCCATGGGCGAGCGTGGCCAACTCCGCTTCGTCCGCGGCGGCCAGCTGCTCCAGGTGGCCTCGGGACTCCTCCGGGTGCAGGCTTGCCTGCCAGTCCAGCCGGCCGCGGAGCGCGCGGACCTCCGCCAGGGCATCCAGCAGCGCGTCGACCGCCCCGTCCCAGAGCTCGGCGCTGCGGTTCGTCGCCTGCTGGAGCTCCTGGAGGACCGTCATGGCCTCGCGGGCGGTCTCCCGCTCGGCGAGGGAGCGCCGGCGTTTCTGGGTCAGGGTGCGTTCTTCGACCTCGAGGTCTGCCCGCCGCGCCTCCGCCCGCTCCAGCGCCCAGCGAGCTTGCGCGCGGAGGACCTCGAGCCGCTGTTGCAGCTCGCGCTCCTCCTGTGCGAGCTGCTGGATCAGCGGGTCGGCCTGGACGGGCTCCGCCGAGGCGGTCGGCGGGATCAGGCTGAGCCCTTGCGCGGCCGCTGGCGTGGCGAGGAGCGCCAGCGCCAGCACGAGCAGGAGGGGACGCGCGATCACTCGGAAGAGGCCGCGTTGGCCGAGACGACGCGGGAGGCCGCGCGGCGGTTGAGGGGCTCGGCGTGCTCGGAGTCGGGGGGCATGGTCCGAGAACGACGCAGGCGAGCGCCGCGCGAACTCACGAGACGCGAATTCTGCGAGCGAGCGAAGCTGGTCGCGGCCTGCACGCCGCGCGCCTGCCGCGTCGGCGAGGTCGCGCGGCTCCCCAGGCGACAGGCCCAGCAGCAGGCTCCTCAGGGCAACCACAGGAGGTCCAGCTCGGTCTCGGCGGTCCACAGGTCGCAGCCTGGATCGTCGGGATGGATCCTCAAGCGGTAGCTGCGGATCCCCACCGCCTCGCCCGGCCGCCACGAGAAGGTCCCGCTGGGCCCCCTGGGAACCGTCGGGCCAACCTCGACCCTCCAGGCCTTGCCACGCGCCGGATGGACCCGGGTCCACCCATCTCGGCTGAGCTCATCCAGGCACAGAAACCCGGGCTGCTCGCTGGTCGCCTGGAAGAGCACACGAGTCCCCCGGGGCACCGGCCCGCTCAGCGCTGGCAGCCCCTCCTGATCGAGCAGCAGTCCCAACTGAAGGCTGGACGGGGCGGCCTGACCGCGCGTGCGCAGCGGGGGGGCACTCTCTGAGCGCCGCGCCACGAAGGTGGCGCCGACCGCCAGGAGCAGGACCGTGACCACAAGCCACAGGACCGGGGTGGGGGAGGGGGGGCGAGATTCGGCCAGCAGCTCGCGCGCGGCGCGCGGTGCCGGCTCGTCCGGCCCTTCGCGGAGCAGGGCCCGTGCCCAGTCGTCTTCGTTCATCTCGACGCGCCTCCCGCCAGGGATCTCCCGTGAGCTCGAAGGAAGAACGATGTCGCGGGCCGGAACACGAACGACTCCTGCGTTCTTTCGGAATGCAGCCCCAGGGTTCGTGCCGGGCGCGGGTCGGTCGTTCTGCTAAGAGGCGAGCCGTGCGCCACCCGAGAGGAGACGACGTGACCTTGTTCCGCCCCTTCGCCCTGACCCTTGCCCTCGCAGCCCTGCTCGGTGCTGCCGGGCCGGCGGGTGCCGCCCAACCCTCTCGCAAGGACGTCGACCAGGCTCTCCTGCAGGCCGACCACGCCGGGCTCGCGGCGGTCGATCAGGCCAGCGTACGCCTCAACGCCGCGCGGGTGGCCACCGCATCCGCTCGCGCCCAGGCGCGGGCCGCCCGCGGCGGCGTGACGGCGAACCAGGCACGCCTCGCGTCGGTGCGGTCGCTGGTGAAGGCGCTCCGCAACGAGCGGAAGGCGGCTGAGCGCATCGGCGACACCGCCGCTGCTGACGCACTCAACGTCAAGGAAGAGCGCGAGCAGCGCGTGGAGACCTGGCGGAAGGCCGAGCTCGCGGCGGCCCGTGCGCGCCTCTCCTACGCGGAGGCGAGGCGCACGGAGGCCCAGGCGGATGAGGTGCTGGCGGAGCGGGAGGCCGAGCTCGCGCGCTGGTCCGCCTACGCCGAGGTGGTGGACCACACGCCCGACTCCGACGTGGCCGCGGGCAAGGCGCTGAGCAAGCAGGCCACCGCCGCCGCGAAGCTCGCCCGCACGGTGCTGGTCTCCCAGAAGCGCCTGGCAGTCGTCGCGGAGAGGGAGGACGAGGCGGGCCGGCTGAGGCCTGACGACACGACCGACGCGCTGCTGGCCACGCGCGAGGACGAGCTCGCAGCGACGCGGGCGAGCC
>JAJDAI010000466.1 GCA_029261955.1 Deltaproteobacteria bacterium
CGCAGCGGTCGCCGTCGTGGTCCCCGTCCAGCGGGAAGCAGTCGTACAGCCGCATGGACTCCGTCGCGGCGGAGATCCGGCGGCCCCAGCGCACGTTGCCCGAGATGAAGCCCGGCACCTGCCGCGGGATCACCAGCCGCAGCTGGATGTCGTCCCCGATGGCGCCGTCCGCGAGGTAGTCCCAGACGACCTGGACCTCGGTGCCGGCGGGGCTGGTGGGGGCCCCATCGAGGCCCGCGGTGGACGCCTCGAACCAGCGCCCGCCGCCGTTGTCGGACCACTCCAGGTGGGCCTCGACGACGTCCTGCGATTCGAGGTCTGCGAAGGCGACGTGGACCGTGACCGTGCCGGCCGTGCTCAGCTCGGCGACCCCGAAGCCCTCGACCCAGGGCGTGTCGCGGTCCGTGTCCACGATCCAGCCGATGACCGGGCCATCGGGGAACTGGCGCGAGGTCACCGTGCGGTGGTTCCGGTGCAGGCGGGCGTCGTCGCCGTTCTGGTTCACCGTGGCCAGGTCGAGGTCCCCGTCCGCGTCCGCGTCGTAGAAGCCGATGTCGGCCGAGTCCTCGTACTCCGAGGCCGTCCACGGGACGCTGGTCACCGTGATCGGGCTGCTCCAGATCTGGTTCTGCGGCTCGATCCCTTCGTTCGCGAGCGCGAGGTCGAGGTCCCCGTCTCCGTCCCAGTCACCCCAGGCGGCGTCGGCGCAGGTGGTGGTCAGGAAGTAGGACTGCCAGCCGACCACCAGCGAGCCGGAGTCGTTGTCGTAGATCAGGGTGCTGCTGTCCTCGTGGCAGACCGCGATGTCGAGGTCCCCGTCTCCGTCGCGGTCGCCCAGCGCGATGCCCACCGTGTTGAGGCCCGAGGGGCTGTCCAGGACCTCGGTGAGCTCGGGGTCGCCCTGCGAGTCGAAGCCGAAGGCCCAGACCCGGTCCGGCTGGCCGTGGTTGCCGGCGACGATGTCGAGGTCGCCGTCCGAGTCCCAGTCGCCCAGCTCGACGTCGCGGGTGTCGTCGCCCGAGCCGAAGCTGACCGCCAGCTCGAAGTTGCCGCCGCCGTCGTTGACGTAGAGGCGGCTGGTGCTCGCCCCCCCCGTCGCGAAGACGAGGTCGAGGTCGCCGTCGCCGTCCACGTCGCCCGCCGCCACGCCGTAGCTGTCGTCCGAGAGCACCGACTCCCAGTTCAGGCCGAAGGGCTCGATCTCCAGCGGCGTCTGCGTCCAGACCTGGTTCCTCGACCCGACGTTGGCGAAGACGAGGTCGAGGTCGCCGTCCCCATTGAAGTCGCCCCAGGCGATGTCCTCGGTGAGGTCGGCGCCGGAGTCGCTCCACGCGAAGGAGAGCGGGCTGGTGTCGCTGGCGTTCCGGTAGACGATGTTGCCGCCGTTGCTCGCTGCGCCGGCGAGGTCGATGCGCCCATCGTCGTCGTAGTCCGCCGCCGCCAGGGCGGTGTGGGTGTAGGGCCCCAGCCCGCTGGCCCAGGGATCCAGGCCGAAGTCGTTCGTGAGGTAGATGGCGACCTGGACCCCCTCGATGGCGACCGCGAGGTCGTGGTCCCCGTCGTTGTCCACGTCGCCCAGGGCGATCTCCTCGCTCGCGAGCGGGCTCGATGCGGTGCCGTCCGCGACCGTGGGGAGGAAGGTCGGGCCGACCGTGTCGTTGAGGAAGTACTGGTCGCCGCCGTTGTAGTGGCCCAGCACCAGGTCGAGGTAGCTGTCTCCGTCCAGATCAGCCCAGGCGACGCCCCGGCTCTGGAGCAGGTCGTCGCTGGTCCAGGCGGCGGTGACCTCCAGGGTCGATGCCCCGCGCGCGTGCACCAGCGAGCCGCCGCCCGCGCCCGTGCCCAGGGCCACGTCGAGGTCGCCGTCGTCGTTCCAGTCCCCGATCGCCACGGCGTAGGGCGAGGCCGTCTCGGCCGCGGAGTAGAGGTTGTTGAAGGGCAGCGAGAAGTCCGGCCCCGTGATGCCTTCGTAGACGAGGTCGTTGGTGCCCTCCAGCCCCAGGTAGGCGTCCGCCTTGCCGTCGTCGTTGTTGTCGAAGAGCGCGCCGCTGACGCCCCCGCTCAAACCCCAGGTGCTCGGGGCCTGGAGCACCCCGCCGTCGTTCTCGTAGAGCAGGCCGGGGCTGGTGCTGTTGATGGTGACGAGGTCGAGGTCGCCGTCCCCGTCGACGTCGCCCCACTCGACCTCCGTCGTCTCGTCCGTCGTGCCCGAGGTGAAGGTCGACGCCGTCGCGCTGAACCAGGGCTCGGCGCCCTCGTTGACGAAGACGCGGGTCGGTCCGCCCGAGCCCGATGCTCCCCCGCCGACGGCCAGGTCCAGCAGCCCGTCCCCATCGAGGTCGCCGAAGGCCAGATCGCGGGTGGCCTCGTTGTGGGGGTTCGTCCAGATCGCCGCGCTCTGAAGCGCGCCGGTGCCGTCGTTGAGGAAGAGCAGATCCGCCGTGTTCGTGTAGCCCACCGCCAGGTCGAGCCAGCCGTCGCCGTTCACGTCGCCCCAGGCCAGGCTCCTGCCCTCGCCCGCGGGCCCCACGGACTGGGCCGGAGCGGCGGTGAGGATCTCCTGCTGCAACCAAGGGCCCGAGTCGCCCGGCGTGCAGGCGAGCAGGAGGAAGAGCGGAGCGAGGCGCGCGGCGGAGATCATCCGAACCGAAGGGTAACAGCCCCTCTGTGAGGCCCGCCCGGGCTCGCTGCTATGGTCGAGCGATGCGCTTCCTGGCGGTCCTCCTGCTGCTCGCGTCGAACGCCTGGGCCGGCCCCGCCGAGGACGCCGCGCTGCAGGCGAACCAGGTGCGCGACCTGCACTGCGCGGAGATGGCGGCGGACCGCACCTCGTCCATGACCAGCGCCCTGGTGGCGGTGGCCCCCGTGCTGGACGAGGTGAGCCGCGTCTACGAGCAGACGAAGGCTCCCTACCTGCTCTATTGGCGCGGGGTGCTGCTCCAGTGTTCGGGCCAGGAGGCCCGCGCCACCGAGGACTTGAGCACCTTCGTGGCGGACCCGGGCAACCAGCGCTACCTGCCGGACCTCGTGCGTGACGGCGAGCGCCGGCTGCGGCACTTGGACCGGGGCGGCGCGGCTCCGCCCGAGATCGAGTTCGGTCCCCGGGCGACGGTGTCGGTGGGTGGCGGCTACGAGCTCCTGGTCGATTCGGCGAGCCCCCACCACTACGGCGGCCTGGGCCTGGATGGCTCGATCCAGATCGTGGGGCCGCTGCGGGCGGTGGTGTTCGGACGCTTCGGCTGGGGCACCGCGACCGAGGGCGCGGACGGCATCCAGCGCTCGCTGCTCATCCCCGTGGGAGCGGGGATCGGGCTGAGGTTGGGGGATGCGCTCGGCTTCCGCGCCCAGGTGCGGCTGGACGTGGCACCCAACCAGGTGCCGGAGCTCGGCGGCGACGCGCTGGTCGGGATCTCCGGTGTCGTGGGGGGCGCCTTCCAGCTCGGGTCGATCCCGCTGGAGATCCGGCCCGAGGCGACGTTCGGGGTGCTCGGGGGCTTCTTCCACTTCTCGGCGGGGCTCAGCGTGGGGGTCCGGCTGGGAGGCTGAGGGCTCCTGGCAGAGGCCGGGCGCAGAACGCAGTCGGGCGCCGGGGCGCGGTGCCCGGCGGCCGACCGAGTCACCTAAGGCTCAGGTGTCCCCGTGGGGGTAGGCCCCGGCGGGCGGGGGGGTCGAGGGGACCCCGACGAACACGCACTCGA
>JAJDAI010000467.1 GCA_029261955.1 Deltaproteobacteria bacterium
CGCAGTGACAAAAAGAGCCGGCTAGCCGAGCGTCTCGACGCGCTCCTTCCGGGACACGATGTCCGTGATGCGGATGCCGAGGCGATCGTCGAGCACCACGACCTCCCCCCGGGCCAGGACGCGGTCGTTGACGACGATGTCCAGGGGGTCGTCCGCCCCCTGGCCCAGCTCCAGCACCGAGTTCTTGTCGAGCTGGAGCAGGTCCTTGATGAGGATCCGCGTCTGCCCGAGCCGCACGGTCACCTCGAGCGGAAGGTCGAGGATCATGGACAGGTTGGGCTGGTCGTCCATCGAGTAGGCGGCCTCCAGCGGGGCGTGGTGGACTCGGCTTCGGTCACGCATCGGTCGGCGCCTTCCCGTGTACTTCGGCGACGCAGATCGCCTTGTTTCCGTTGCTCTTCCCCGGAACGCCGACGAACTTCGGCACCCCCTCGACCAGACCGACCGCCCCCTGGCGGCCCTCCAGGAACAGCACGTCCCCCTCGACCAGGGCCAGGAGCTCGCGCACGGCCATGCGCTTGCTTCCCAGCTGGATCTCGACGTTGACCGAGAAGTCCGGCAGCTCGCCCAGGATGGGTCCCTGACCCGAGGCCGCGCTGCCCGGCCCGGCGTCGGGCCGACCCGGATCCGCCAGGATGTCCGAGGCCCCGCGCGGCAGGACCAGGCCGACCATGCCCAGCAGGCGCTTGCCGACGCTGACCTCCAGCAGGGCCGCGATGACCGGCACCGAGTCGTCCCAGGAGCGCGCCATCACGCCCGAGGTGTCCACGCCGGTGATGCTCGTCTGCATGGGCTCGCTGGGGTTCCAGGCGTAGCCGACGTCCTCGAGGAAGCCGGACAGGACCCGCCGCGAGACCCGCAGGTCCAGCGCCGTCACCGGGCGGAACATGCGCGCCGCGCCCTTGGACTGGTAGCCGATGTTGGCCCCGCCCATCATCCCCTCGACGATCTGCTCGACGACCTCGGGCTCCAGGGCCAGCAGGCCCTGCCCTGGCTGGCCGGCCACGCTGAAGCCGAGCATCGCGAGCTCGCGCACGTCGACCTCGAAGGTCTCGCGGAACTCGGCGAAGCGGGTGACCTTGAGGAAGGTCACGGAGCAGCTGATCTCCGTCTCCAGGGTGTCCGACAGGCGGGTCTCCAGCGCCTTCGCGGCCCGATCGAAGACCCAGGACAGGCGCTCCTCGCGCTGGTCCGTGCCGATCATCCCCTCGCCGAAGCGATAGCGCGGCAAACTCGCCCCGTCGAACATCACCCCCGAGGCGCCGTCGGCCTCGCCACCGATGACCTTGTCCTCGTCGATGAGGTCCGACTCGACCGCGCTGCGCAGCGCGTCCAGTTCCCCCATGGTGAGAAGCGAGTCAGCCATCACTGCACCACGAACTCGGTGAGGTAGACCCGCGCGATCTGCCCCTTTGGCAGCAGCCGGTTGAAGCGGACCATCAGCTCCTCGCGCAGGCGGCTCTTGCCCTCGACCCCCAGCACGTCCTGGTAGGTCTGGTTGCCGACCAGCGAGATGACGGCGTCCTTGAACTGCGCATCGCGGGCGGTGATCTCCTTGACCACCGAGCTGTCGTCCACCTCGAGCTCGATGCGGCAGTTGACGTAGCGCAGGTTGCCGGGGTCGAGCAGGTTCACGACGAAGTTGCCGAGGGGGTGGATGATGCCGACCTTGCGCTGGGGCTCGGCCATGTTCTCGATGGCGTCTTCCTTGCCCTCGTCCATCTTCTCGGCGTTCGCGCGCACGGCGTCCACCTGCTCACCGACGCTCTTGACCGACAGGAAGGCGTAGGCCCCGCTCGCGCCCGCGAGGGCCAGGGCCACCACCAGCATCATGAGGAGCAGCTTGCTCTTCTTCTGCAGCGACGCGATCTGCTGATCGACCGCGTCGTCCTGCATGAGCTCTTCGTCACCCATGGTTCCTCCTCGCCCGGACGTCCCCCTACTGGGAGCCGTTCGGAGCCTCCAGCACCGGCCGCACGACCCGCTCTTCCCCGTAGAAGAAGCGGTCGCTCGCGCTGGTGACGGTCATGATGATTTCGACGCGGCGGTTCCGAGCCCGGCCCGCGGCGCTGTCGTTGCTGTAGCGGGGAAGGAACTCCCCGTGCGTGCTGGCCTTGAGGCGGTGCCCCTCCAGCGGACCGGCGCGCTGCACGTAGGCGAGCACGGCCAGGGACCGGGCGGCTGCGACCTCCCAGTTGGTGTCGTAGTAGCCCGAGGGCTTGCTGTCGTCGGCGTGGCCCACGAACTCGGCCGTCGCCTGGTTGTCGGCGAGGCCCGCGGCCAGGTCGTCCAGGAAGGGGTAGGCCGAGGGCAGGATCTCCGTGGATCCGGGCGCGAACATCAGCGACTCGTCGATGGCCATGACGACCCGCTCGTCCTTGTGGCCGATCTGGATCATGTCGTTGCTGGCCTTGTCGAGGTTCTGCTCGACCACCTTCTCCATCGTCGTCTGGAGCTTCGTCTCGCCCTGCGCGATCTTCGGCATGGACTGCATCTCGATGCGGCCCTCACGCGGCTGGCCGCCGCCCTCCAGCACGCCCACCGCGCCCCGCAGCGAGCCCAGGGCCAGCTTGATCTTCTGGTTGTCCAGCGTGGACATCGACAGGAGCAGCACGAAGAAGGTCAGCAGCAGCGTCATGAGGTCCGCGAACGTGACCATCCATGCCGGTGCGCCCTCGTCGCATTTGTGGTCCTCTTCCATCAGGCGGCTTCCTGCACCCGGTTGGACGGGGACACGAAGGCCGACAGCTTCTGGACCAGGATCCGGGGGTTGTCGCCCGCGTGGATGGAGAGCAGGCCCTCCAGGATGAGGAGCTTCTGGGCGACCTCGGCGGAGCTGCGCTGCTCGAGCTTCACGGCGAGCGGAAGGAAGATGACGTTCGCGAGCAGGGCGCCGTAGAAGGTGGTCACGAGCGCGACCGCCATGGCGGGGCCGATGGTGGACGGGTCGGACATGCTCTGCAGCATCTGGATGAGGCCGATGACCGTGCCGATCATGCCGAAGGCCGGCGCGTAGGTGCCCATGGCCTTGAGCAGGTCGCTGCCCACGCCGTGGCGGGACTTGATGTAGGACACCTCCGTCTTGAGGATGTCCTCGATGGTGTCGGACTCC
>JAJDAI010000468.1 GCA_029261955.1 Deltaproteobacteria bacterium
CAACGTTGGCGCGAGTGGACCCTTCTGGGGAATGATGAGGGCGTGGGAGAGCACGACGTGCACAGCGGAGACGACGCCGACAAGCGTCGTCTGTTCACCAAGGCCCTGCTCGACGACCTCCGGGCGCTGGGGCGGATCGTCGACGGTGGCCACATCGAGTCCGGCATCCGCCGGGTCGGCGCCGAGCAGGAGATGTTCCTGGTCGATCGCTCGATGGACCCGGCCCCCATCGCCCAGGGCGTGCTCGACAACCTGCAGGACCCCCGTTTCACGACGGAGCTCGGTCGCTTCAACCTCGAAGCCAACCTCGATCCCCAGCTCTTCGGCGGCTCGTTTCTGAGCGACCTGGAGAAGGAGCTCCTGGACATCAACACGGTCGCGCGCCGTGCCTGCAAGTCGCTCGATGGCGACGTGCTGCTGGTCGGCATCCTCCCGACGCTCCAGAAGCCGCACCTCGGCCTGGACTTCATGAGCCCGGCTGCCCGCTACCACGAGCTCAACCGCACGATGGTGGGCCTGAGCGGCGGGAAGTTCCGCGCCGACATCCAGGGCATGGACGAGCTGAAGCTCCAGCACGACAACGTGATGCTGGAAGCCTGCAACACCAGCTTCCAGCTGCACTGGCAGGTCAGCGCCGAGGAGTTCGCCCAGGCCTACAACATCGCGCAGCTGATCACGGGGCCCCTGCTGGCGGCCTCGGTGAACTCGCCGGTGCTGTTCCAGCGCCGCCTGTGGCACGAGACCCGCATCGCCCTGTTCGAGCAGTCCGTGGACGTGCGGGACGAGGCGAGCGCCGAGCGCGGCCAGAGCCGCCGCGTGGGCTTCGGGGACGCCTGGATCGACGAGGGCATCACCGAGCTGCTCCAGGAGAACGTGGCCGACCACCGGGTGGTCCTGTCCCGCGACGTCGGCGAGTCGTCCAACACCATGCTCGACCGGGGCGAGCTGCCGCCCCTGACCGCGCTCTGCCTGCACAACGGCACCGTCTACCGCTGGAACCGTCCCTGCTACGGCGTGGTGGACGGCGTGGCTCACCTGCGCATCGAGAACCGGGTGCTGCCGGCCGGGCCCACGGTGCTCGACCAGACCGTGAACGCGGCGCTCTTCTTCGGCCTGATGGCCGGCATGCCGAAGCACGTGCCCGATCCCCGCAAGCACATCCCCCTGGACGCGGTGCGAGGCAACTTCGTCTCGGCGGCGCGGCAGGGCATGTACGCGGGCTTCCACTGGCTGGACAACCGCGACATCGCGGCGGACGACCTGCTCAAGAACGAGCTCATCCCCATCGCCCGAGAGGGCCTGCTGGACGGCGGCACGGATCCGGCCGACGTCGACCGCTACATGGGCCTGCTCGAGGAGCGCGTGTCCACGCGGCGCACCGGCGCGCTGTGGATCATCCAGTCCCTGGACACGCTCAAGGAGATCGAGCCCCCCGAGGCTCGGCACCGCGCGCTCACCGCGGCCCTGATGCGCCGGCAGAAGCGCGGGACCCCGGTCCACCGCTGGAAGCTCGCGACGCCCGTGAAGAAGGACGACTGGAAGGCCAGCTTCCGCCGCGTCGAGCAGGTGATGTCGACCAAGCTCTTCACCGTCGGCCCCGACGACGTCATCGACCTGGCGGCCAGCCTCATGGACTGGAAGCACGTGCGGCACGTGCCGGTGGAAGAGGGCGGCAAGCTCGTCGGCGTGCTGTCCAGCCGCGCGCTGCTCCGGATCATCGCCCAGGGCCAGATCCCCGACACGGTGGCCGTGCGCGACATCATGGTGACCGACGTGGTGACCATCGGACCCGAAGCCTCGCCTCTGGAGGCGATCCAGCTCATGCGCGACAAGGCCCTCGGCGCCCTGCCGGTGGTCAAGGGCGACCGGCTCGTGGGCATCGTCTCCGAGCGCGACTTCCTGAACATCGCCCAGCGCGTGCTCGAAGACGCCCTGAAGTAGCCGCGCTCAGGCGGCGTGCTCGACCACGACGCGCGTCCGGATCCAGCGCGCCAGATCCCGCATCCCATCGACCCCGATCTGCTCGCCGAGCACGGCGTTGTAGTTCGTGGTTCCGTTGATGTCGTAGGTGTAGCGCTCGCCGTCGTGGCCCTCGATGAACTCGATGCCGGCGAGGTCCAGGCCCTCGGCCTCCATGAGCTGCAGGTACTGCTGGACGAGCGGATCCTCGGCCGTGATGGGGGAGGGCTGGAACTTGTGGGCCGGCGCGTCCGCGTCCACGGGGCAGACGTCGGGCACTTCGGCCTGGCAGGCGTCGCTGGGGCAGAGCTCGAAGCCCTGCTCCGTGTTGCTGCGCATGGCGAAGAGGAAGCGGCCGCCGACGATCTCCACCCGGGTGATGAAGGGCTCGGGCGCCGCGATGTACTCCTGGAGCACGATCATGCCGCCGGGCCCGGGGTCGAACGCGCCCGAGTCGAGGTGACCGGCCAGCTGCTCGGCCGAGCCGAAGAGCTGGATGCCGAGGCCCTTGCCGCCCCGGTTGTGCTTCGTGATGAAGGGCCCGTCGAAGGTCGCTGCCTGCTCCAGCAGCTGCTCCCGGCCGACGGCCAGCACCGTGCGGGGGCTCTTGATGCCGTGCCGGCGCAGCGCCAGCTCCTGCCTCAGCTTGCTCATCTCCAGCTCGAAGGCCTCGCTGCCGTTGATGACCCGGCGGCCGTGCGCCTCGAGCCACTGGAGGATCTCCCGCATGAGCGGGACCGCCGTGATGTGCCCGCGGGTGTGGCTGCTCGGGCTCATCCGGTTGATCCAGATGCCCTCGGCCGGCTCCTGAGAGGGGTCCACGACGCCGGAGTCGACGTGGTGCCGGTGGACCTCCGTGAAGCCCTCCGCAGCCAGGCCGGCCTCGAGCGGCGGCAGCCAGGCGGGGTTTTCGAAGAGGATGTGGATCGCGGGAAGACGGGACATGAGCTCAACTCCAGCCAGCGAAATAGCACCGGGAAACCCGAATCGCACCTGCCCGTCTGGAGAGTCGTTCCATGAGCTTGACATCATATGAAGCGCCGCTCATGCTTCGGCCATGGCTCACACGCACGGCACACCCGTCGAACGCGCCCTGGCGATCGCGCTCCTGCTCAACGGCATCTACCTCGTCGTGGAGGCGGTCGGCGGCTGGCTGAGCGGGTCCCTGGCCCTGCTCTCGGACGCGGCGCACATGCTCGGGGACGTGGGCGCCCTCGCCCTCGCCTGGGGGGCAGCGCGGCTGGCGCGGGGTGCTGCGAAGCCGGAGCACACCTTCGGGCTGCGGCGCGCGGAGACCGTCGGGGCCTTCGTCAACGGCCTGATGCTGCTGGCCGCGGTGGCCTGGATCACCTGGGAGGCGGTCGGGCGGCTGGTGCAGGGCTCCCCGGCGGTCGCGGGGCGGACCGTGCTGGTGGTCGCGGCGATCGGCCTGTTGGTGAACCTGGGCAGCGCCTGGTACCTGGCCCGCTCCGACTCGGGCAACCTCAACGTGCGCGGCGCCCTGCTGCACATGCTGGCCGACGCCCTCGGCTCGGTCGGGGCGATCGTGGCCGCGCTCTTCGTGATGGGGGGCTACCCCGCGGCGGACGCGATCGTCTCGGTGGGCATCGCGGCCCTGGTGCTCGTGGGCTCCTGGGGCCTGCTTCGCGACGCCACGCGGGTGCTGCTTCAGATGCCGCCCCCGCAGCTGCGGGTGGGGCGGGTGCGTGACGCCCTGGCGGACGTGCCGGGGCTCAGCTCGGTGCACGACCTGCACGTCTGGACGCTCGACGGGCAGAACGGCATCCTCAGCGCCCACCTCGTCATCGCGGACGAGTCCCGTTGGCAGGAGGTGATGCAGGAGGCCCGGCGGCGCCTGGTTGAGGAGGTGGGCATCCCCCACGTCACGCTCCAGCCGGAGTGCTCGGGGCACTGTGGCGACCACAACTGCCCCGCCCTGGAGTCGAGCGCTGAGCCTCACGGACACCACCACGGACACGGTCATGGCCACGCCCACTGAGTTGGACGGCCCGGTCGCGCTCTTCGCGGCGCTGGCCCACCCGGTGCGGTTGCGCGTGCTGCTGCTGCTGGACGGCGGCGACCGCACGGTGAGCGAGCTCCAGGAGGCCACCGGCGTGGAGCAGAGCGCGCTGTCCCACCAGCTCGCCACGCTGCGCAAGGCGCGGCTCGTGCTCACCGAGCGCGACGGCCGCCACGTGCGCTACCGCCTCGCGGACCACCACGTCGCGCACATCGTTCGGGACGCCGTGCTGCACGCCGACGAGCCGGGCGGCTCGTGATCCCCGCGGAGCTGAAGCCCGCCGTGCCCTTGGCGCCGCTGACGACCCTGGGCGTCGGCGGTCCGGCCAGCTGGTATGGCGAGGTGGAGACGCCGGAGCGCCTGCGCGCGGTCCTGGCCTTCGCGCGGGACCGGGGCCTCCCGCTGCAGCTCCTGGGAGGCGGCAGCAACGTGCTGATCGCGGACGCCGGCCTGGACGCGGTGGTCGTTCGATACCTCGACCAGAACCTGAGCTTTTCTGATGCAGGTAGCCGCGTTGAAGCACTTTGTGGGGCGGGGGTTGCCTGGGTGTCGCTCGTCGAGCAGGCCGTCGCACGCGACCTCGCCGGCATCGAGTGCCTGGCGGGGATCCCGGGCCTGGCGGGGGCCGCTCCCATGCAGAACATCGGCGCCTACGGGCAGGAAGTGGCCGACGTCCTGCGTTCGGTGGACGTCGTCGACCGGCAGACGGGCGAGGCGGGGAGCTTCGATGCGGCAGACTGCGGCTTCGGATATCGGATGTCGAACTTCAAGGGAGCTTGGGCAGGTCGTTACGTCGTAACGGGAATTCGCATCTCTCTGCTCCGGGGCGGGCCTCCCGCGCTGCGCTACGCCGAGCTGGCCCGCGCGGCCGAAGGAGAGCCCAGCCTGGTCGGCGTCGCGGCGACGGTGGTGGCGCTGCGGCGGCGCAAGGCGATGGTCCTGGATCCCGCCGTGGCGGACAGCCGCAGCGCCGGGTCCTTCTTCACGAACCCCATCCTGAGCGAGGAGGCCGCGGAGGCGGTCGCCGAGGCCGCGCTGCGGGCGGTGGGGCAGGCGGTGCCCTCCTGGCCGGCGGGCGAGGGCCGCCGGAAGCTGGCTGCGGCCTGGCTCATCGAGAAGTCGGGCACCCGCAAGGGGGAGCGCTGCGGCGGTGCGGCGATCTCGAGCCGGCACGCCCTGGCCCTGTGCAACGCGGGCGGCGCCACGGCGGCCGAGCTGGTGGCCCTCGCGTCCCGCGTTCGCGGCCGCGTGCGCGACGCCTTCGGCGTGAGCCTGGAGCCCGAGCCCCGCTTCCTGGGCTTCGAATCGGATGTGAACGCCCTGCTGGGCTGAAGGAACACCCCATGACGCGAACCGAGAAGGCGGAGCGGATCCAGGAGATCCTCGACGCGCTGCACCCCGAGGTCCCGATCCCGCTGGACCACAGCGATCCCTTCACCCTGCTGGTCGCGGTGGTGCTGTCCGCCCAGACCACGGACAAGAAGGTCAACGAGGTCACGCCCGAGCTCTTCGCGGCGGCGCCCGGCCCGGCCGAGATGGCCGAGCTGCCGGTCTGGGAGATCAAGCACCTCATCCGCCAGATCGGGCTGAGCGGTCAGAAGTCGAAGGCGCTCCAGGGCCTCTCCAAGATGATCATGGAGCTGCACGGCGGCCAGGTGCCCGAGGGATTCGAGCCTCTGGAGGCGATGCCCGGCGTGGGGCACAAGACGGCCTCGGTCGTCATGTCGCAGGCCTTCGGTCACCCCGCCTTTCCCGTGGACACCCACATCCACCGCCTCGCGGCGCGCTGGGGTCTGTCGGACGGCAAGAACGTGGTGAAGACCGAGCGGGACCTGAAGGCGCTGTTCCCGAAGGAGGACTGGAACCGCCTGCACCTGCAGATCATCTACTTCGGCCGCGCCTACTGCCCCGCGCTCTACCACGACCTCAGCGGCTGCCCGATCTGCTCGTGGGCGGCGACGAAGAAGCGGGTGGCGGAGGAGGCGAAGGTCAACACGTCGAGGCGCAAGCGCTGAGCGCCCTCAGAAGAGGTTGCCCTGGCGCAGCCGGCCGCGGTGCTCGGCGCCCTCGTGGCGGAGCAGCCACTCCTTGCGCTTCAGGCCTCCCGCGTAGCCCGTGAGCGAGCCGTCGGCTCCCACGATGCGGTGGCACGGCACGAAGAGCGCGATGGGGTTGGCCCCGTTCGCCGCGCCGACGGCGCGTGCCGCTCCGTGGTCCATGCCCAGCCGGTCTGCGATCTCGCCGTAGGTCGCGGTCTGGCCCGCAGGCACCCGCCGCAGCTCCTGCCAGACCCGCT
>JAJDAI010000469.1 GCA_029261955.1 Deltaproteobacteria bacterium
ACCGCCAGGGCCAGGGTGCCGTCGCGGGTCCCCTCGATCTGGAAGGCGCCCTTCGCGTCGGGCTTCACCGTGGTCTCGGAGCCGATCCAACCGATGGCGATGTCCTTCGCGAGCGTTCGACCGGGGGCGTAGGGGTCCAGCAGGCGGCCGTGCACCACCAGCTTCGCCCCGGCCTTCAGCTCCCGGCCCGGGCCGCGGCCGGGTGCGTTGACCTCGTCGAGCTCGCGGAAGAGCCAGGGGGTGCCGTCGCCTTCACCGGTGGGCGAGGCGGGGCGGGGAGGGGGCGTGGCGGCCCCTGGGTCGTCCAACCCCGCCTTCGCGCGCTTGGTCGCTTCGACCTCCGGGTCGATGACCGGCGGCGCACCTTCGGGCACGACCTCGGCGGGCCCGCCGCCCTTGCAGCCGGTCAGCGCCAGCGCGCAAGCCAGGACGAGTGGGGTAGAGATTCTCATCGTCGCTCCGGTCGGGGGGCCCTCGGTCGGCCGGATCCTACCCGACCGGCGCCCCCTGGCGGCCGAAGCGTCCCGACGCCACCTGCGCGCGCAGCCGCATGTAGGCGGCCCGTCGGGCCTCGGGGTCCTCTTCGGACAGGCGCAGGCGGGCGAGGGCTTCGAGCACGTCGGCCCCGAGCGACGCGGTCCGCTCCGGCGCCTCGTTCACCAGGGCCCGCGCCACCGCGACCACCTCGCCGGTCCGCTCGTCGGCGAAGGTCCAGCCCCAACCGAAGGTCTCCGGCGACTCCACCAGCAGGCCCTCGTCCTGCGCCTTCCAGAAGAGCGGCGTCCACTCGTTGTAGAGCTCCAGGCGACGTCCGGGCTGCAGGTCGGGCAGCAGCCAGGGCGCGTCGGCCCGCACCGCGGCGATGTTTTCCAGCAGATCCTCGGGCCGGGTCCAGGGGTGGAAGGGGATGAGTCCGTGCCCCGCGGTGCCGGTGAAGCCCTCGTGCTGCTCGGTCAACTCGGTGAGCATCCGCGCCGCGGCTCGATTCTCCTCCGAGCTCAGTCCCTTGTGGAAGATCGCGAGGCTGCGCTCGTCGAAGGCCTCGAAGCCGATCTGGCCGACCACCAGGTGCACGCCCAGCTCTTCGCAGAGCTCGATGCAGTCCCGCAGCGCGGCGGCGTGCTTGAGCACGAGCCAGGGGATGGTCCGCACGTGCAGCTCGTCGAGCTGCTCCACCAGGCCCTCACCCGCCAGGGCCTCGAGCAGCCGGGGGATCCAGGGCACGGGGTGCTCGGTCTGGAGCGACAGGCCGCGCGCGCCGGCCGCGAGCAGGACCCGCGCCTGCTCCAGCAGCAGCTCGGTGCCCCGCTCGGACCGGTGTCCAGCCAGCGGGGTGTAGCGGAAGGTGCAGAAGGTGCAGCCCCCTTCCTTCTGGACGAAGCGGGCGCGCAGATCGGCCTCGGCGCGGGCGGTCATCGCGCGCTCGGGCACCCGCGCCAGCACGTCGGCGTAGAAGGGCTCCTCTGCGGTGGAGCGGTTCCAGACGCAGCCGAACTCCGCCACCACCGACGGCACCCGCAGGTTGCTGCCCGGCGCACGCGGCGGACCGAAGTAGTCCCAGTCCAGCACGGGGTCGAAGGGCAGGACCTCGTCCGCCGGCCGCTGGATGGGCGGGGTCGGCCCGCAGTCGAGCACGCCGTCCCGCTCGAACCACAGGCCCGGCACCGTGCCGAAGTCCCCGTCCGGCCAGGCCTCCACGAAGGCGCTCAGCGCCTTGCGTCCCGGCCCCGTGATGGCGAATTCCGCCGGTCCGCGCAGCGCGTGCTGCAGCGCGTTGTGCCCGCCCACGAGCACGGGCAGGCCGGTGGCGTCCTGGAGGCGGCGGACGAGGCCGAAGGGAAAGATCGAGTCGAGGATCAGCAGGTCGCTGCCCTCGGCCCAGGCGGCGGCTTCGGCGATCGCGCCGGGGTGAACCAGCGCGCAGCGAACCCGGTGGCCCGCGTCGATCAGGTCGCGCGCGAACAGGCACATCGCCAGGTGGGGCGCCTGGTGGCGGTGCTCGAGTTCGCATTGCAGGAGGACCAGATCAGCCACGGCGGCGGAGCCTAGCAGCCCGACGTGGGCAGGCGTGCGCCCTCCATGTTGTCCAGGTGCGCCCACCCGCGCACGTGAGGCCGCGAACAGGAATTCGTGAGCCGCAGAGGCTGTTTCCGCTGTCTGGGGGCTCACAAAGCACTTTGACTCGCTGGCCCGCCCATCTAAGGTGGCGCAGGGCCGAGCGGTCCCCTTGCCTTGCTGTGTCTACGGAACGTGTGATTCCGGCTGTGTCCTCGGGAGTCCTGATGCCCCTCCGGTCCTTCTTCAGCCTCCTGGCTGCCCTGCTTCTCGTCCCGGCGATCGCCCAGGCGAACGGCAACGGATCCCTCGGTCTGTACCTCAACACCACCGTGCCGGGTGGTGGCGTGGTCTCCGACGGTGTCGGCCTCGCGCAGCGCCGTGGCGGTCCGGCGACCGGCTACATCACGGTCGGCGGCGTGCCCGCCACCGCGACGGTCAACCAGGCCCTCCTCTACTGGATGACCATCGGTGGCTCCGGCGACAACACCGTGGTCTTCGACGGCTACAACATCACGGCCGAGGAGATCGGCACCCACAGCAACACCTGCTGGGGCTCCTACGCCGGCAACAACCGGACCTACCGGGCCGACGTCAGCCAGTACGTGACGGGCAGCGGCAACGGCACCTACTCCGTCTCCGGCCTCCAGCACATCAGCAGCAACATGGACGGTCAGGGCGCGTCCCTCGTGGTCATCTACGAGGGGGCGAACCTCACGACCGAGAGCCACATCCTCATCTACGACGGCAACATTCGCTCGGACAACACGAACGACTGGACGACCTTCAACAACTTCAGCGTCGACTCGACGCCCTACCTCGCCCAGATGCACATCGTGCTCGGCGACGGCCAGTCGGCCCAAGACGG
>JAJDAI010000470.1 GCA_029261955.1 Deltaproteobacteria bacterium
ACCAGCCCGGCGAGAACGATCCCGACAAGCTGGATCTGGATCGCCACCAGGTCGTCATCACCACCGAGTTCGGCCGCAGCCCCGGCATCCAGGACGAGACCGGCACCAACCACTGGCCCTGGGGCTACGTGCAGATGGTGCTCGGCGGCTGGGTGGACGAGGACCGCTCCGGGATCGTCGGCTACCTCCGGGAGTCGGGCTTCGCGGGGAACTCCATCTCGCCCTCGGAGTTCCGGGCGAGCCTGCTGCTGGGCATGGGCATCTGGCCCTTCAGCCCCGAAGCCTTCGCGGTGGGGGACACCCGCGTGGACGGGACCGAAGCGGACGCGGGCCACTGGCTGCGCGAGCACGTCCTGGGGAGGCCGGCATGAGGCACCTGCTGCTCCTCGCCTCCCTCGCGCTCCTGGTCGGCTGCCCCTCCGAGGACGGGACGGACGAGCCCCCGACCCCGACGAACGAGGCGATGACCGTGCTCAACGATGCAGGGGACGAGGCCTTCGTCCGCCGCGCCCTGCCGCTGCTCTGGGGCCGCGCGCCCGCCTCCATCCACGAGGTGCAGGTCCTGGTGGACCTCATCGGCCTCAGCGACCGCGAGTCCGTTGTTCGCGCCATGGTCACCTCGCCCGAGTTCCTGGATCACTGGCAGGCCAACCTCTACGACTGGACCTCCGTCGCGCGGCTCGGCTACCGCGCGAACATCGACTGCTACGCCGAGCCGGTGCTCGGCAGCTCGTCGCCGGACCTGGCGATGTTCGTGCGGGACCAGGACGCGCTGTCCACCGACTTCGGCAGCGCCTGGTCCATGTACGACCTGACCCGCTCGGCGCTGGCACTGGACGACCTCTCGCCCTTCTTCGAGGCAGACCTCTACGCGCAGCTCACCTTCGATGCTCCGGTCATGAACCTGGCGGAGACGGCAGCCACCCGCTCCAACGCCGCCTCGGCCTTCCAGCGCAACTACCTCAACCGCGAGATGGAGTGCCTGCCCTGCCACAACTCGGAGTCGGGGGTCACCGACCACAACAACCCCGAGTTCGACCGCGCGTGGTCGGCGCCCGGCTACTTCGAACAGGCCCTGTTCGGTGAGAGCGAAGGCATGCCGGTGGGGGACCTGCACATCTTCTTCCGCCGCGACGGCGTGACGACGGGCCCGATGCCGGCCGTGCCGGGGGAGTCCGACCCCCCGGCCTTCGACCCCGACGTGACCTTCCCCTGGGGCATGAGCGAGGTCTGCGGGACCTTCGCGGTGCCCGACCAGGTGGCCCCCGACCGCCTCGAGTTCGAGGGCTACTTCGGGAGCGCGGTGGGCGACCGGGCGAGCATGTGGGACCTGGAGCCGGTCCTGCGGCAGGGCCTCGACGCGCTCCGGGGCGGCGCGCTGGAGGTCGGCGACGACCAGCTCGTCTCGGGTCCCGACGCGGCGGCCTACATGCTCGCCATGAGCATCGCCGAGAAGGCGTGGTACGAGGCCCACGGCCTCCCGCTGACGCTCTCGTTCGGCATCGCCCGCAACGAAGCGCAGCGCACGATCCTCCAGTCCCTCGCCGACCGCTGGCTGGAGGGGAGCTACTCGCTGGCCGACCTGCTGGTGGGTGTCCTGACGCACCCCTACTTCGTGCAGAACCCGCCCGACGCGCTGGTGGGGACCGGCAACCCCTACTACCTGGATCGGGTCTTCCAGCCCTTCAGCGACGCAGAGCAGGACCCGGCGGCCCAGGGCAACTCCACGGGCGACGCCATCCGCCGCCGGCCCGCCCGCGTGCTGCTGACCTCGGCCTACCGCGCGCTGGATTGGGGTGACCTCCCGGCCTTCCCCGACCCCTTCGAGCCGATCGGACCCGACAACAACATCCTCGCGTACGGCGACGAGGCCTGGATCCAGCAGGGCGCGGGGCTGTCCATGAAGCACTCGTCGTCGGGGTTCCGGACCATCGACTTCCAGACGCTGCTGGCCTGGGAGAGCTGGCTGGGCACCTGCACCGACGGCTTCTCCGGTGATCACGAGGGCGACTGGGTGGACAGGATGCTCGCCGAGGCCCAGTCGAGCGGCGCCAGCGTCGCCGACGCGCTCTCCGCGCTGAAGGACCGCCTGCTGACCGATCCCGTGCTCGACGACGAGGAGCGCGGCTTCCTGGCCCCGGTCCTGGGCGGCGTGAGCCTGGACCAGGGCGTGGACGGCTCCGACGCGGTGGAGCAGGCCGTGCGCACCGTCTGCGGGCTGTGGCTGACGAGCCCGCAGTTCCAGCTGGGCGGCGCGGCGCCCCCGGACCGGGTCGGGAACTCGCCGGCCCTCGTGGTGGCCGGGCAGTCCTACCAGCTGCTCTGCGAGGAGGTCAGCGACAGCAGCTACGGCGGGGGCCTGGGCTGCAGCGCCGACACGCTGAGCCTGCCGTGAGGGGGCGCCTCGCCTCACTCCTGATCGTGCTCCTCCTCGGCGTCGCGGCCTGCCCGCAGTCCGACGACGACGACGTGGCGGACGACGACGACGTGGCGGACGACGACGACGGCACCGGCGACGACGACGACAGCGCGGACGACGACGACGGCACCGGCGACGACGACGACAGCACCGGCGACGACGACGACGGCACCGACGACGACGACGCCACCGGCGACGACGACGACACCCCGTTCCCCTGCGACGAGGGCCAGGGCGACCGGCTGAACCAGGGCGTGTCGTTCGTCTACCTCTGCGGTGAGACCTTCGACATGGGCTGCACGGCCGGCGTCGAGCGCTGCCAGCCCATCGAGCTGCCGGTGCGCGAGGTCACCCTGACCAACTCGTTCTGGATCGGCCGCACGGAGGTCAGCCAGGCCGCCTTCCTGGCGGTGCTCGGCTACAACCCCTCCGACTTCGACACCTGCGGCCCCGACTGCCCCGTGGAGAACGTGACGTGGCACGAGTCGGCAGCCTTCGCCAACGCGATGTCCGAAGCCGAGGGCCTGGCCGCCTGCTACGCCTGCACGGGCCAGGGGCCCACGGTCCACTGTGAGAGCCCGAACAACCCGTACTCGTGCGAGGGCTACCGCCTGCCGACGGACACGGAGTGGGAGTTCGCGGCGCGGGGCGGCGAGGACACGGTGTTCGCCGGCTCGGACGAGATCGACGAGGTCGGTTGGTACTCCGGGAACAGCGGGGAGCCGACCCGGAGCGTCGCCACGAAGCAGCCCAACGGCTACGGCCTCTACGACATGAGTGGGAACGTCTGGGAGTGGGCCCACGACTGGTGGGAGCTCGAGCTCCCCGCGGGGCCCCAGACCGACCCCGTCGGCCCCGACACCGGCGACGCGCGGGCCGAGCGAGGCAGCAGCGTGTTCCTGCTGGACTCGTTCGCCCGGGTCAGCATGCGCCACGGTCTGGACGGGGACCACCGCGCCCCGCACCTGGGCTTCCGCGTCGCGCGGACCTTCGACGGCAGCGCCTGGCCGGGGGACCCGCCCGACGACACGACGGGGGACGACTGGGAGGTGCCCGAGGAGTGGTGCACCAACGGCGTCGACGACGACAACGACGGCGCGCTGGACTGCGACGATCCGAGCTGCAGCGCCGACGACAAGTGCCAGAACGAGTACGACTGCCTCGACGGCGTCGACGACGACGGCAACGGTTCGGTGGACTGCGACGAC
>JAJDAI010000048.1 GCA_029261955.1 Deltaproteobacteria bacterium
CCCGTCGACCACCCGCAGGTCCACGAGCTCGTTGCCCTGCCTCAGGTCCAGCTCGCCGTGTGCGCGCGGCCAGAGGTCAGCGCCCGTCTCGGGGTCGCGGTCCGGCACGAACTCCACGTCGTAGAGGTCGGCCATGAGCGCGGTCGTGATGGAGCCCTCGTCGTTCAGCCGGAACTGGAAGGTGTAGTGGGGCGCCGAGGTCATGCGCAGGTTGATCCGCCCCGCGACGGGCTCGCCCAGGGGGTCCAGCACCCGCACCTGGCCGGCGCGGCGCGTCCCGAAGCGCAGCTCGATGAGCTCGGGCGGGCCGAGGTCGGGGTCCACGGTGAACTGGAGCCGCGCGGTGTCGTCCGTCACTTCGGCGTTCACGCCGGGGTGCGGCGGGTAGGCCGTCGCGGTGTAGAGGCCGGGGGGCAGGTCCCGCGCCCACTCGCCGTCGTCCGTGGCGAACTCGGCCCGGAAGAAGCCGCCGGGGTAGGGGTCGAGGGGGTCGTCGGACTGGACGAAGCCCTCGAGGCGGATGCGGCCCGAGCGGCGGGTGCCGGTGCCGTCGATGAGCACGCCCTCGACGGGGACCGTCGGCAGATCCGGCAGCGTCGCGGTCAGCGTGACCGGCGCGGCGGGCGGCAGCGGGCGGTTGCGGATGCGCAGCGGCGCGACGCCGAGCACGCCGGTGCTGGGGGTCGAGAAGGTCAGGTCGTACTGCCCCTCGGGCACCTCGATCGTGAAGTCGCCGTCGGGGCCCGCGACCGCGCTCACACCCAGGGGCAGGTCGGCGTCCCCGGCCGGGTAGACCGTCACGACCACCCCGGGCAGCGGGCCGTCCGGGCCCTCGACGTGCCAGGCGACGGGGGCGCGTTCGGGCACCTCCAGCTCCAGGTCGTCACTCGTGGAGCCGTCGGCGGCGAGGGTGATCTCCGGCACCACCACCGCGGGCAGGCCCGCGACCAGGCAGCCCGGCGCGAGCACCAGGTCGTAGACCCCGGGCAGCGCGGTCTGCCCGAAGGTGCCGAGGCTGCTCGTCGCCGAGCTGGAGTCGGCGAGCGTGCCCGGGCCGTCGAAGAAGACGCAGGCGTCAGCTTCCGGCTCCCCCCCGTCGGTCACGGTCCCCGTGATCTGGATCGGGGGGACCATGGGCACGAAGAGCAGCGGGTTCTCGCCCTGCCAGGTCTCCTCCGCGTCCTCCTGGTCGAGGCGCGTCGCGGCATCAGCCCCACGCGCGTGCAGGTCGACCCACAGGTCCTGCGGTTCGATGGGCGCGACGCCCGGGTCCGAGCAGTCGGTCGCGCCGAGCAGCAGCAGCCCCAGCAGGGGGGCGGCGCGCCTCACGGGAGCTCCACGGGGACCAGCTCGTCGGCGAAGGGCAGCACAACCAGCGGCCAGCGGACGACCACCTCGCGGCTGCCGTTGTCCACGGTCACGGACAGGTCGGCGCGGTAGGGGGCAGGGGACCAGGGCAGGTCGCTGCCGTGCAGGCTCACGCGCTCGGCGCCGGTGGCGATGGCGTAGGGCTGGAAGCTGGGCTCGCCCGGCGCCGGCGGGAAGACGCGGTCGTCGGAGTCGGGCAGTTGGACCTGCCAGAGCACCGCGCGCTCCCCCCGGATGCGGCAGGAGAAGTCGATGGGCTCGCCGGAGCGCCGCATGAGGATGTAGTGGCCCGTGCCGGCGATGGGCGCGCAGTGGTTCACCGGGTCCGAGACGTCCTCGCGGTACTCCTCGTCGGGCAGAAGCGTGTCCGGGAACGGCCAGTCGGGCACCCAGATGCAGCCGGTGAGTGACACCAGAACAAGGACCAGGAACCGGGAAGGGCTCAGGATGTTCGCGTTCCCCCGGGGCACCGCCTGCTTCGCGCAGGCCCGCGGATCATAGCAGCCGCGATCGGCCTGCTCGGGGTCGGAGGGCGCCCGAGTCCACTCAGTTCGGGGCGGCGAACACGATGGTCTTCGTGGCCCCAGGCAGGAGCTGCCCGGCATCGATGCCGCAGTCCACGAGCTCCTGCTTCAGCGTCTGCCCGTCCGCGATCAGCTTCACCGAGTAGACGCGCCCGGTCGCCTCCAGGCTCACGCCCTCCGCCGCCAGGCCCCGGTCGCCGCCGTTGACCACGACCCGGGTCTGCGGCGGGAAGCCCTCGAAGACCACCTGGCTGGGCTTGTACCTCAGCTCCAGATCGAGCTGCGTCGGGCCCTTGGTGTCGTCGTAGGCCGGCACCGTGATGCTCTGCGTGTGCTCCTGGGTGTAGGGGGAGACGGCGCGCACCGTGTGCTTGCCGGCGGGCAGCTCGCGCCACCTCATGGGCAGGCTGCCCCACTTCTCGCCGTCCACGTAGATCGTCGGCTTGGCGGCGAGCGCCATGAACTGGAGCCGGCCCGTGCCCTCGTAGACCGGCTCGATGGCGGCCACCGGCTCGGGCGTGGGGTCGTCCAGCGGGTCGGGCGCGGCCTCGCCGGGGCCCGTGTCGCGCAAGGAATCCGGATTGCGGCCTGCGGCGGCCCCCGGGCCGATGGTCACGGGCCGGATGGCGAGCTTGGGGATGCGCGGCGTCGGCTCGGCGACGGGCTCGGGCTTCACGTCCTGGCGCACGTCCCGGATCTCCGCCACCGGCACCGCGAGCATCGGCACGGGCGCGATGCGGTCCAGGGCGGGGGCGGCGTCCACCGCGCTCGGGCGGTTGCCGGCGATGAGCGCCACCACGGCCGCGCCGAGGATCACGAAGGGCGCCACCCAGAGCAGCGGTCCACCGCGCCGTCCCTCGTTCGCGAGCGGCGGGCGCATGCCCGAGATGATCGCGATGACCTCCTCGTTGTCGTCGTCCAGCGCCATGACGCGGTTGAAGGTGCGCAGCGCGGACGAGGTGTCGCCGGCCTCGACCTCCTCCTGGCCCCGGGCCGTCAGGCGCCGGACGAGCCAGTCGCGCAGGCGCTCCTCGTACTCGTCCGAGTCGAGCAGGTAGCGGCTCAGCGCCCAGTCGCCCGGCGCCTCGGGGTCGATGCCGACCGAGTTCAGGAAGGCATCCAGGGCCTCGAGCACCTCGCCCGCGTTCGCGAAGCGCGCGTCCGCCTCGCGGCTGAGCAGGCGGCGGATGAGCCCGGCCATCTCGGAGCCCAGCGAGGGCACGCGCTCCTCGGCGTCCTCGAAGGTGCAGTCGATGATGTTCTTGAGCACGATCGACGGGTTGCCGCCGCGGAAGGGCAGGGTGCCCGTGACCATGCGGTACAGCACCGTGCCCAGGCTGAAGAGGTCGCTGCGCTGGTCCACCTCCTCCGAGAGCGCCTGCTCGGGGCTCATGTAGGCGGGGCTGCCGACCAGCGCACCGGTCATCGTCACCTGGACGTCGTCCCGCAGGCGCGCGATGCCGAAGTCCATCAGCTTCACGCTGGCGTCGTCCTGGAACATCACGTTTTCGGGCTTCAGGTCCCGGTGCACGATGCCGTGGGAATGCGCGGTCTGCAGGGCCAGGCAGAGCTCGCGGCCGACCAGCGCGGCGGGCTCCGGCATCATCGCGCCGACGTCCTCCAGCAGGCTGCTGAGCGTGGGCCCGCGGATGAACTCGGTGACGATGAAGCACTGCTCGGAGCCGGCGCCCGAGTAGTCGAAGATGCGCAGGATGTTGGGGTGCCGCAGGCTCTCGATCGCGCGCGCCTCACGCGCGAAGCGCTCGCGGTTCTTCTCCGAACTCGAGAGGTGCGGGTGCAGGACCTTGACGGCGACTACGCGGTCCAGCGTGGTGTGCCGGCCGCGGTAGACCGTGGCCATGCCCCCCTCACCGACCTTCTCGAGGACTTCGTACTTCTCGAGGACGGTTCCGATCACGGCTTCAAACTCTAGTCGAGTCGCGAAGAGTCAAGGCCATCGGATTCGATGCGTGCCAGCACCGGCTCGTCGGCGCGGGGCACGGCCAGGGCCTTCGCTCCGGCCAGATCGAGCCAGCGGATGGCCTGGACCTCCAGGGGCTGGGGGGTGCCTGAACGCAGGACGCAGCGCAGCACGCGGAAGTCGAGCAGCCGCCCGTCGGGCCTGGGCACCTCGACGCGGAGGAAGCGCTCGCCGGCCTGCACCTCGACGCCGAGCTCCTCGCGAAGTTCGCGCTCCAGGGCGTCCCCGTCGCTCTCTCCGGGCTCCACCTTGCCGCCGGGGAACTCCCAGCAGCCCGGCCACGAGGGGTCCGAGTCGTAGCGCTGCGTCATCAGGAAGCGATCGCCGTCGCTGATCAGCGCGCCGACGACGACCAGGCGATCACCCACGAATGGTCGACCGCCGCCCCGGCTTGCGCTGCCGCTCGTCGAGGATCTTCATGATCACGGCGGCCGTCTCTTCGATGGCCCGGCGACTCACGTCGATGACGGGCCAGGTCGGGTTGGAGCGGAAGATCTCGTGGGCGTACTCGAGCTCCATGTAGATGTGCTCGATGCTGCCGTAGTTGCTGTTCGCGGCGAGGCCCAGGTTGCGGATGCGCGCCATGCGGATGGCGTGCAGGCCCTCGGGATCGATGGTCAGGCCGAAGACCTTCTCCTGCTCGACCTCGTACAGCTCCGGCGGCGGGTCGATGCCCAGCACGATCGGGACGTTCGCCACCTTCCAGCCCTTCTGCGCGAGGTAGGTGGAGAGCGGCGTCTTCGAGGTCCGGCTGACCCCCGCGAGCACGATGTCGGACTTCTGGAGGTGGCGGGGCTCGGCGCCGTCGTCGTGCTTGACGGTGAATTCGACGGCCTCGATGCGGCGGAAGTACTCGTCGTTGAGCACGGTGCGCTGGCCCGGGATGCCGCGGGCGCGCTGGCCGCCCAGGTGGCTGGCGACCTTCGCGAGCAGCGGGCCGATGAGGTCGATGGCGATGACGTCGGCGCCGTCGGCGCGGTCCCGCAGGTACTCGCGGAACTCAGGCTCCACGAGGGTGTAGGCGATCAGCGCGTCTTCCTTGGCTGCGAGCCGCACCAGCGCGTCCAGGCGGCGCTTGTCCGTCACGTGCGAGTAGGTCGACACGTGCACCAGGTAGGACTCGAACTGGGCCAGCGCCGCGCGGACCGTGGCGGCCGCGGTGTCCCCCGTGCTGTCGGAGATCACGAAGATGGGGCGGGGCACTTCGGTTGTGTCAGCGGCGACCATGACGGGCTCCGTTTCGGGACGCGGGACGACTGGTAGGATGCGGGGCCCTGATCGCGCGATGTCTCCGTGATCTGGGGCGTTCGAGCGCCCGCCCGAGGGGGCGCGGAACCTATCACGAAGGGGTTTGGGGACCAAGTGGCTGCCATCGACCTCGATCGACCCTCCATCGGCGCCCTCTTTGCGGACGCGGCGGACCGCTGGGGACCGCGAATCGCGCTGCGCCGTCGGCGCGAACCTCTGCAGTGGAGCGTGCTGACCTGGACCGAAATCGGGCAGCAGGTGCGCGCCATGTCCGCGGGGCTGCTCGCCCTCGGGGTGAAGCGCGGTGACCGCGTGGCGCTGCTCGCCTCGACGCGCATCGAGTGGAGCCTGCTGGACTACGCGATCCTCGGGGTGGGCGCGGCGACCGTGCCCATCTACCACAGCTCCACCGGGGCCCAGGCCTCGCACGTGCTGGCCGACAGCGGCGCCCGCGTGCTCGTGGTCGAGGACCGCGCGCAGCTCGAGAAGGTGCACGATCTGCTCGACGACGCGTCCGAGCTGGACCGCATCGTCGTCATCGACGTCATGGACCTGCGCGGCGAGCCCCGCGGCATCCTGCTCGACGAGCTGATCCGCGAGGGCCGGCGCCTCCTCCGCGACGACGACGGGACCCTGCAGACCGCTTGGGACGCGGTCGGCCCCCAGGACCTCGCGACCATCGTCTACACCTCGGGCACGACGGGGCACCCCAAGGGCGTGCGGCTGAGCCACCACAACCTGCTCGCCGCGACGCGCGCGCTGCACGGCATGCTCGACGTCGACGAGGACGACACGACCGTCCAGTGTCTGCCGCTCTCACACATCTACGCCCGCCTGGCCCAGTACGCCGCGCTCACCCACGGCTACTGCATCGCCTACGCGCAGCGCGTGGACTCGCTCAAGGACGTGCTGGTGGAGGTGCGTCCCACGTTCTTCTACGGCGTGCCCCGGCTGTACGAGCGCATCTACCACTCCGTGCTGAGCAGCTACCGGGACCTGCCGCCGCTGCTCCAGGGTGTGGTGCGGGACGGGGTCAACAGCAAGCGCGAGCTGCGCGGCCTGCCGGTCTCCGAGGAGCGCACGAAGTCGCGCATGC